>JAUIKP010000081.1 GCA_030430725.1 Nitrospiria bacterium | reverse complement strand
TTGACAGTTACGGCTTTCCAAACGAGGTATAGGATGAAATGAATACCCTTAATTTTCTACTTGCTGGAGCCTCAAATTTTTATCGCTTTTCGGGAAGGAGGCTTACAAAAAAGCATATTTCCTCTTTCTTAGTCTTAAACTCGCGACACCACTTTTCATTGTTGAGTGTTGAGAAGAGGAAAATGAATAGTGAGGATCCGGGAGCTTTGCGGGTATTCCAAATCTTCTCTTTATATAACTTACTCAGGAGGCGTTATGAAAAATGGCATGAAACATAAATCTCTCGTATTATTGGGAAGTTTGGCCGGAACATGTTTATTGGGGACGGTCGCCTTTGCCAATCCTTCCATGGTGCCGGATCATCCCGGTTACCCGATGAAAGAATCGAAAAGTCCGGTGAGTGGTGTGTCCACAGCCAATGACCCGGGGCGAGAAAATTTGTATGGCCAAAATGCCTTAAATGCTGCGACTAAAGAGTATACTGAAGATATGAAAACCCGTCGGTCCGGTGTAATGGAAGCCAACGAGTCAGAGAATCAAAACCAGATAGGTGGACGGAATCAAATGAAGGGTCACAATCAGATGGGGAACCAAAAACAATAAAGAGCCAGATAGAACGCGGGAATCACATGGAGAGAATAAACCAGAGACTCCACCTATGACTCTGGTTCCGAGGAGGACTGACAGGGTCCTCCTCGGAAGAGAAGGTCATGCGGTTGATTG
Organism: Nitrospiria bacterium; assembly: GCA_030430725.1. Taxonomy (GTDB): domain Bacteria; phylum Nitrospirota; class Nitrospiria; order Nitrospirales; family UBA8639; genus Nitrospira_E. Next base: position 9,256 of record JAUIKP010000081.1, on the reverse strand, counting down.
AGAAAAAGATTCTAATATGGATAATCGTTGAATGTCCTGAATTCTGTTATGGAGTGACAATATTTACGCCTGATCGGATAGAAAAAATCAGGATTGTGAGGAAAAACATAACGAGTCCTATAATCGCTTCAATCCAAATGGGCTTGAAGCCGTCGAATGGGCTGTTTTTGACCTCTGAGGTTGATTCAAACTGAGCTCCCTGCCACCAGATAATTCCCGTTACCAGACTTGCTCCCATCACCACAACACTTCCCGTGGTGGTTGCTAGGCCAAGGCCCATAAGTAATCGCGGCCATGGAGGGGGCCTTCGTTCAAGAGAGGGGGATCCTCCGGAAGTGAGTTCCTGTATCCACCAGAGTCGTAGCCCTAATCCTGTCCCTATAGCTATCAGTCCGAAAAAGAGTGACAGGGAAGGTTCCAGTTCAATGCCTGGATGGGGAACCATAATCCATACGATACCAAAGGCCATGACCAGCCAGGGGAGACCATGAGTGAGTGTGAGCTGAAAGAATGTCTTCCACTTATCAGGAGGATGAATGATGATCAGCGCAGTTCCGATTCCTACCAGTACACCGCCAAGCACATCTGTCGGAAAATGGGCGCCGGTAATGACGCGACAGGTTCCATTAAATGCGGCAAGGCCGAACCAGAGCATTTTGGCTTTTGGGAAATGATAGGCCAGGACTGTGGCCACAGCAAAAGATGCGGTGGTATGACCGGAGGGAAAAGAGTCCCATCCACTTTCAAGTGACGGGGCGATTTCCCAGTCCTGGCCTTGCCTAAGTCGCGGGCGGGGGCGGCCAATGGTATGTTTCAATATTTGGGTAAAGAGGCCGGCGACTCCATGTGCAAGTAAGGTATGAATCGATGCGGATTTCCAGGTAGGCCATCCAAGCCTGAATCCCACCGCCCCGATTCCCAGGGAAATGAGGACCAGGGTGAGCCCGTCTCCTATCTGGTTTCCTATCGTGCCAATGTGGTCGATGGCCGGATGCGTGAAGCTGTGAACGATCTGGAGGGTTGGACCATCTACCTGAGCAAGAAAAGAGAACAAGCCGAGGAAGAGGAGTCCGGACAGTCCGAATATCACGAGAGAAGACTGGCGGAAGAAAACATGGGGACGTCGGGGTGAAGGAGGTGCGGGTGATTGGTCAGTCACAGGATTGGGGAATGGGTTTCGTTCACCGTCTTGGTTGAATTTTTCCGACTATGGAAAATTTCCCCTTCTTCAGCCTCCCTTCTTAACGGGAGAATGCAATTGACGGATTGAGTCGACCGTGTCACATAATATTCTTCGGCTTAGGGCACCCAGTCAGCGAGAAAGATGTTAAATTCTTTTGGGTTGGCGGCATTCCGATCGGATGACCACACCAGTTGTTTTCCGTCAGGCGAAAACATGGGAAAACTATTGAAGTGCCCATTGAAGGTAATTTGTTCGGGGTGCGTGCCATCTTCATTGATGATATGCAAGTGGAAGGATGGACGCCCCTGATGATCGGGCGGGGTCGACAAGTTTGAGGAATAGATGATGCGTTTCCCATCGGGAGTAAAGAAGGGAGCAAAATTCGAACGCCCGTTGTCAGTGACCTGTTTCTTGTCGGAGCCGTCAGCATTCATGATAAAAATTTCCAGGTTTGAGGGCTCTACAAGATTTTGATCGAGGAGGTCACGATAGGCTTTCACATCTTCATCAGTTTTCGGATGGTGGGCACGATAGACAATGCTTTTGTTGTCTGGAGAAAAAAAGGCCCCGCCATCATATCCGATTTCCTGCGTCAGGCGCTTCAGATTCTTTCCATCGATATCCATGGTGTACACATCTAAATCTCCATCACGCATGGAGGTGAAGACAATGGTTTTGCCATCCGGGGAAATGGTGGCTTCGGCATCGTACCCTTTGGCGGAGGTCAATCGTTGTAAGTCCCGGCCGCCGATGTTCATGGAGAAGATGTCATAATCATCGAGAGCCCACCGGTAGCGCTCGGTCCTTTTTGGGACTGGTGGACAAAATTGATTCACGCTATGGGTGGAGGAAAAGAGCACACGACGGCCGCCGGGGAAAAAGTATCCGCAGGTCGTGCCGCCCAAGCCGAGGCTGACTCGCCGCACATTTGTGCCATCGAGGTCCATGATATAGATTTGATAGCAGGATCTGAGCGTCTTGCCATCGGGTTCCACGGTTGATTGATACACCAAACGGTCACCCTCAGCTGAAAAATAGGCTTCGGCATTTTTCCCTAAGAACGTGAGCTGCCGGATATTGGCCAAATGTGGTTCCGGTTGATTCTGAGTGGCAGATGGTTCACCGGCCAGGGCTATATTCCACAAGAGCAGGAAGGACAGCAGGCTAAACAGGAGAAGGTTTGGTATCGATGTCTTGGATGGATGGACAGAAAAGGTCGGACGCATTCATGAACCTCACGGTGAATGGCGAATAATTTCGCGTACAGAGTGTACGGGGTGAAACATCCCACGGGCAATCACTTTTCCTTGTTTGAAGACCAAATAGCTATCCCACCCGTAAAAAAACAACAGCCGGGAAACAGGTTTGACAGCTTCAGGAGACCATCCGAAAAAGAACGTGACGGTATGGTTCGCATCCCGAGGATGTGGACAAGAAATCAGAAAGGCCATCTCCGGGCCTTCGAATGTCTGACCCTCAATGGAGATGTGTCCGGGATTGATGTCCATGTGTTTTTCACAACTATTGAAGGAATTGGATTCCAGCAGACGACGGGCAGAGGGTCCGATGACCAGGTATGAGGCCGATTCAGAAATGACCGGATCATCAGATTGGATGGTTTCGATGCCGGGTTGTCCATCAAGACGCTGAAGCAGTGTTTCCAGGCTTTGAGCCTCATCCGTTGTCATAGTCTCAGGTCTAATGAGAATTCGATGGGTGTCGGTTTCCCACCTATTCAACATGGGCGGAATGTGTGCACGTTGAAGGCGGAGCAGAAGGTGGTGATCGGGATCAATGGCGAGTGTTGTCGGACTCGCCGGGAGATGCAGCGTAAAAGGTTGTGCGGCCCGATCCACCTTGAGGACGGTGTCATGTATGAGTCCACCCTGCAGATTGACGTGAAGAGGAAGACTGATGATAAACGTTGGGTCCGCCTGCAGGATTGTTCCGGTCAGCATGAGCTGTCCCTGTTGTGTGGGATCTTCCTGGACGAAGATATCCTGAATATCCAGGCTTGGGGCGCCGGGTTGATCGATCCATTGATGGAAAAACCAACTGAGGTCTCTTTCAGCCGCCTTTGAAAAGATCCGGAGAAGATCGTTCCACTCCAGATAGGTTCCCGTCCCTTCCTGAATAATCCGGCGAACCCCCTTGAAAAATGCCCTGTCCCCCATTTCCTGTCTGAGCATGTGAAAGGTCAGGGCTGTCTTCTGGTAGCCAATCGCATTATCCATGCGGGTTTCTTTGTGGTGAAATGCCCGTACCGGATATTCCTTGTCCGGCTCCGCATACAGATTATATTCGTAGACCATCCGACGTCGGGTATTGAAGGCCTCCTGCTGATGGCCTTTGGCCTCGTCAAAATAATAATTGGAGAGGTAGGTGGTGAGTCCTTCCACCCAATTACCTTGGGCAAAGTCATTGAAGACGGAATTCCCGAACCAGGAATGGACGATTTCATGACCAAGGGAATAGGGTTGGGTGTATCCGCGCCGAATGACCCCTTCGCCTAAGAGGGTAAAGGAGGGGAGTCCCAGTCCGCTTGGGAAAAAATTTTCCACAACGGCAAATTTTGTAAACGGGTAAGGACCCAGGAGATCCGTATACATTTGAAGATAGTCGATGGTTGCTTCTAAATATTGCGGGGCCAAGTGCGCGTCTTCCGGGAAAAGATAGGTGGCAACTTGAATGCCTTTCCATTCCTGCTTCTGTACCACAAAATGATTGGCACCCAACGTCAGCGCTTCACTCGGAAGGTCCACCCGCCATTGGGCGATTCGGCGCCCGTCAGTTACGCCATTGGCAATTTCCCGTCCCTGGGTGATCGCTTCCCAGTCTGAAGGGAGGCTGAGTGTGAGATCATATGTCGAGAGGGTCTGTTCCCAGGTGGGATACCAGAATGTTTCATAGGTCAAATACACCCCGTTGGGTCCAATATGTCCGTTGGTGTCATCCGGTTTGACAAAGCGAAGTCCACCAGAGGCTTTTGGGGTATCATCAATCTTCCCGTGATACGTCAGGGTAAGAACTGCCGGTTGGTCCGGACCGTCAAGAGGAGGTAAGGGAATTTCAATAACCCGACTCGTAGCCGTTGGCGGTGCGGCCTCTGAGGAATGGGGGGGTGGAAGCAATGTGCCGTTGAATTCGACACGATCTATCGTGAGCTGAGGATGCAGGATGAATGAGACGGATGAATTGGCCAGATGGGAAGGAGGAAGATGAATGGTGTCCGACCCGGCAATAGAATGGGTATCAGGGTTCAGCTCAATATGTAATCCATGGTGAATAGGCATCAACGTCTTGGCTTGGAGAGGGTCTGCCGGCGCCAGACACAGGACGGCCAACCCGAGGGCAAATGGTGGGACCCGTATGGCTCGTGGGAAGAGTTGGTGAATGAAATTCACAAGACTATTTCCTCGTTCAATTTCCGAGCAGTGTCTTTCTCCGACAGAATGCTGGATGGAAGAAAGCTGGGACGTGCTAGGCCTCGGTGTTTTCCGTCGGAAGCAAGGCCTCGACAAATGCTGATGCCTGAAAATCCTGGAGGTCCGCTTCTCCTTCTCCCACGCCTATCAAACGAATGGGAAGATTCAGTTCGTCGACGATCGCGACGATGACTCCGCCTTTGGAGGTTCCATCCAATTTGGTCAGGGCTAATCCGGTGACGCCGAGTGACTCATGAAATTGTCGGGCTTGGGCAATGGCATTCTGCCCCAGCGTGCCATCCAGGACGAGGAGGGTTTCGTGCGGGGCGCCGGGCATTTCCCGTGCAATAATTCGTTTGATCTTTTTCAATTCATCCATTAAATTGATTTTGGTGTGCAGCCGTCCGGCGGTATCGATGAGGACGACGTCCACATTTCGAGCTTTCGCCGTCACCATGCCATCAAACACCACGGCGGCAGGATCGGAGCCCTGCTTCTGCTTAATCACCTCAATACCTGTGCGTGTTCCCCAAATATCCAATTGTTCAATCGCAGCAGCCCGGAAGGTGTCGCCGGCGACAAAGAGGGTGTGTAACCCCTGTTGCTTCAACCGATGTCCGAGTTTGGCAATGGTCGTGGTTTTACCGACGCCGTTGATGCCTATGGTCAGGATAATAAAGGGACGAGGGCCGCGTCGAATGAGTTGTTCCAGCGGTTCGGTCTCGCCCTTCCGAAGGATGTCCATGAGGAGACCATGGAGGACCGCTGTGGGATCGGTCCCACTGAATAACCGTGTTTTATCTTTAAGCATCTCAAGAAATCGCTCGACCGTGTGTATGCCGACGTCGGCTTCCAGGAGACTGATTTCGACATCTTCTAGGGCCACGGGATCCAGGTGACCCCGCCCCAGGCGACGCAATGACTTTTGTACGGTCTGGCGTGTTTTGGCTAATCCGTTTTGAAGGCGTTCAACCCATTTCATAGCGAATTTTCCCGAATATCAATGCACATTGAGTGGTCTCCGGCCTTTGTTATGCCAGAAGACGGGGGACAGGCGAAAGACGACGGAAAATTGTGTGCTCTTTTCGCTTCATCCGTTTGGCTTCTCGTTCAGTCGTTTCATGGTCATACCCCAGCAGGTGAAGGGTTCCATGGATGAGTAAACGCAGGATTTCTTCATCGGCGGTGTTATGAAATCGTGAAGCTTGCGCTAAGGCTACGGGAACACAAATCACGACATCTCCCACGAATGCCAGTGACGACTGTAAGGCATCCTGCATGGGGAAGGCCAGCACATCGGTCGCATAGTTCCGCTGCCGGTACGTCCCGTTGAGTTTTTGCATGCGAGTCTTGCCGACGAAGGTGAGGCTCAGATTGACCGAAGGAAATCCTGCCTGTTGTAACACGGCTTGTGTCAGTCGGCACACAGTTCTGGGGCGAACGGATACTTGCCGGAGGTGAGAACGAAGCCACACAGCCATCGGGTTTTACCGCGTTGGCCCCTGGCCATTGGTGTCCGATTTTAAATGAATTCCAGGAGAAACTGTCGAATGGCCGGTAGATATTTTCTGCGGGCTGGCATTGGGGGGGGGATGTTCAAACCGGTCGTACGCTTTGATAATTTCTTTGACCAAGCGATGTCGGACCACATCTTGTTCGGAAAAGTACGCAAACTGTATTCCGTCAATATTGAGGAGAATGTCCGCAATCTGCGCCAATCCGGATTTTTGCGAATCGGGAAGATCGATTTGGGTGATATCCCCGGTGACAATGGCCTTGGAATTCATTCCGAGCCTTGTCAAAAACATTTTCATTTGTTCGGTGGTGGCGTTTTGCGCTTCATCTAGAATGACAAAGGCATCGTCAAGTGTCCGTCCCCGCATGAATGCCAGTGGGGCGATTTCAATTTCGCCACGTTCAATGAGCCGATTGGCCCGATCAATGTCCATCATGGTGTACAACGCATCGTATAAGGGGCGTAAATAGGGGTGCACTTTGGCAAAAAGGTCGCCTGGGAGAAAGCCGAGATGTTCCCCTGCCTCTACGGCTGGTCGTGCGAGAATGATGCGACCGACTTGTTTATGCGTGAGAGCGGAAAGGGCCATGGCCATCGCCAGATAGGTCTTCCCGGTCCCTGCCGGGCCAATGGCTATGACAAGATCCGACTTGTTGATAGCTTCAAGATAGGCCTGTTGATTGGGAGTTTTGGGATTGATATTCCCTTTTTTGGTCGGAAGCGCGCTTGCCGAAACGGTATAGGGTTTGAGGGGGGTATCTCGTTTTTCTTCTGTCGCCAGAATGGCTCGTGAAATATCGTCGGGTTTCAATTCGTAATAGGTTCGGGTCCAGTCGGCTAATTCCCGCAAAATGTGTTCGGCCCGCAGAACTGACTCCGGTTGACCATGAAGGGTAATTTCATCGCCCCTGGCTGCCATTCGCACCTGGAGCTCCCCTTCGATCATTTTGAGGTGCAGATCGTGCGGGCCGAAAAGATTGGCTAAATCGACCCCTTCTCGTAGTTTAATTTTTCGCACGTCGTATTCGACTCAACCTCCGGTTTGCCGTCATTATATTGATATTTGATTTTAGCAAAGGTTTCAGTTCGGCTCAAGGAATGAAATGGGAGGTTACCGTCTCTTTTGGCAGATCGCACAAAAGAACGAGCTGCGTTCACGCTGCAGGCGCATGATAAGGGTTGGACAACCATGGGAACATGGCACTCCTGCCTTCTGGTAGACCTGATGCGCTTCCTGAAAGTGTCCCTGTGATCCATCCGGGGCACGAAAGTCTCTGATGGACGACCCACCTGCGATGATCGCTTCCTGTAATACGGTATGCATGGTGTCATAGAGCCGTTGACAGGTTGAGGCTCTCAGCCGATAGCCGCGAGACTGTGGGTGCACTCCGGCGCGAAAGAGGATTTCATTGGCATAAATGTTTCCGATCCCTGCGACTCGATGTTGGTCGAGAAGAAAGGGTTTCAGTCTGCCTCGATAGCTTTGAATGAGCCGGATAAATGGTTGTGCACCTATATCCATGGCGTCCACACCGAATCGGCGATGCATGAAGGCTTCCAATTCCGGTGGGGTGAACAGCCAGAGCCGGCCAAACCGTCGAGGATTCCAGTAATGTAGTTCGGTGGCCAGAGTTCCGGAAATCTCGATGCGGCAATGGATGTGTTGAGGGGTTGAGGCCAAGGCCGGATTAAAAAACCAGAGTCCGGTCATTCCCTGCTCGGAAAGCAGATACCGGGTTTCGTTGGCTCGATGGCAGGTAAAGATTAGACATTTGCCTTTTCGGGCAATATTGGTGATCGTGGATCGCTGAAACCAGGGGATGAGGTCGTGCCCGGTGCGCACAATATCCAAACGGTGGATGGTGAATGTTGCAATAGTCCCACCCAGGATATGCCGGTTCAGATGGTTTAGAATGACTTCGACTTCAGGAAGCTCGGGCATAGTCAGGTGACGTGGTGAAAATACAAGAATTGAGCGCACGTGGATCAGTTCTTCCACTTGGCCTGGAAGGTTGTATCAAATTAGAAGTGGCACTGGGTATCGCCCTGTGCATTTTTTTTGAGGTATCCTAATGGGTAAGCCAATGAACTTCGGGGCACGGGTGAGGAGATCGGACTGAGGCAGGTCCAGGACCGGGAGTCTGGTGTGACAGAGGAGGTGAAGAGTTTGGTTGCGGGATCTCTGGGAGGAAGCCTATACTTTGAAAAGGGTATGCGCAACAGTGTGAAGAAGGAAGAAGAATGACACAATTAACCATCAAGCAGGTTGAAGAACGCTTAGGAGAAGTGAAGTGTCCTATTTGTAAGGGGAATCGTTATGGAATCGATTCCAGGACGGCGACAGCCGATGGGGAATGGAAAGCGATTTGTCTCGGGTGTTATTATACGTTCCCTGTCCATACTGATATGGAGTTTTATTTACAAACACAGCCGGATATTCCATATCATCTTAAAGAGATCCCCTGTCGATCCTGCCGACATCGGGGGGTATCCCTGGATTTTAGAGCGGTGCTTTCGGTCCGGGAGTCGGTCTATTTTGTGACCTGTCCTAGTTGTCAGCTCAAGTTTCCTGAGCAGTCCCATTTGGAAACGTTTGAGTAATCATCGTTGAGGAGAATGTCATCATGAACCACGATCAGATGTCTGAAGAACACAACGATTCTAAAACAGCCCACGACGATGATCCTAAGTCCCTTCCTCCCAAAAAAATAAAAAAAGAAATATCGGTGACGTCTCTCCCTCATGATAATGATGTGATGGCTCAAGAAATGGCCGATCTGTTTGACGAAGATCGAGTCACGCATAAACATGGAAATGCCGAGCCCGAAAAAGATTAGTGAATAGACCAATCATCCCTTCCTCTTCCTCCCTTCCTTGAATTTTTCATACCCATTCCCTCACAACGTGGTTTCATGTTACCCGTCCTCTGTAGAGAGAACTTTTATGTTCGGATTAGACTTGAAATCTTCCAATGTATAACTTTTCCCTCTGTGATTGTTCAGCCGATCAGGTAGGGTTTATGGAGATAAGTGCATGAATTCATTATGCATTTTGATCGAAATGGTCTGTGGTAGCTGGAGGTCCTGTTGTATATATGGGGGGGGGAGTGTCGTTTTTGTAAGGAAATGAAAA
>JAUIKP010000080.1 GCA_030430725.1 Nitrospiria bacterium | reverse complement strand
TTCAAGACCACGGCGATACTAAGGTGCACCCACTTCAAGACTCCTTCCCTCATCCTGTCCCATCCATAGTAGTAGATATACAACGTTCCGCTTTCGGCCACGAAGAGCAGAGCGTAGATGTGCATAACAGGACGGAAAATCCCTGAGAGATAACTGAAAAAAGTGGGATACAGTGTGAGAAAGGTGAAAAGAAGAATACCCCCAAGGATCGCGGTCAACGAATACGCCGTCAGACTGATTCTGATGAAATCATAGGCCAACTGGTCGTATTTCTTTGCCATGGCCTTGTCTTTGGTCACCATGCCAATGAACTCAATCACCATGCAGAAAATGGGAACGGCCAAGACGAAACTGCCGTAATACAAATGCTGCTGGTTCGCAACCCAAATCAGCACTCGGCTTTCGAAATTTCCATAGCGCGGATAATCATGCGTATTGTTAGCCGTGAGTGGCGCAGTCTCACTGGACACCACGCCCTCTGTTTTGTAATAAATATCCCGTCCCATTTCGACCGGCGCTGCGTCTTCCTCACCCTCAACAACTTCCTGAGGAGGCTGAGGACTTTGCCCTCCCCCCGACGCGATGGCTTCACCATTTCCAAATAGGACCGGTATCGCTACACCGATGGGAAGCAGCAACATTGCCGCAATCATGCCGACCAGAATAATTGCTCCATTTTTTTTAAGCTTCATTCCCCCACGCATTGCTCTCATGTCTCTCCCCCCAAAATCATTTGACTCATCTGGTATACAAACATTCTTTCCCTCTGAGAAATTTTTCATCAAGTTTTCCGACATTGCCGTCGTGTTGGTACGGCCCATTTTCATTTTTATTTTTTCTGTATATTGGTGAACGCTTTGCATGGGCCATGCCCAAAAAAAATAATTCAATGCCCCCAGACAATCCCTAGTAAATCATAGTGTGTGGGCCGTCTTTATCCGGGTGTTACATCCACAGGCCAATCATACGCCCACGAAAGGACGTGGTGGGTGGTGGTGGCCACCCACCGCTTTACGTGGCTGGACCCGGGAAAATGCGGGGAGTATAGAAGAGGGAAAAACTAGGAGCATGACGAAGAACGATAAGGTACCTGCAAACCCGATCACGCTTCGGAAGGGCCGGAGTACTGAAGAGCACAATCGGGATCGGAGGATGTAGTCAGAAAGGACAATTACACCGCAGGATCGAAAAGTTGCTGAAACATGGGGAATCGCATCGTACAAATATGCCCTCCCGCTAAAGCCGCCTCGCACACATCATGAGGAGAACGGATACCGGCGAGAAGTACCTGAGTGGAGAGACCATAGCTTCGAAAGACGGTGACAATGTCTCGAGTGATATCGTACCCGTTGGATTGATTGTCGCCGGAATGATCGAGGCAAATGGACACACACCAGGCACCGGCTTTGGCGGCAATCAAGGCTTGTGTGACGGAAAAACACAAAGACACATTCACCCGTATGCCTTCGGCTGTCAACCGCTTAGTCGCCTTGAGACCGGCAGGCGTCAAAGGACACTTCACCAAGACATTTTTGTGGATTTTCGCTAATTCTTTGCTTTCCTTGACGATGGCCTCTTCTTCAATACTCAACACGCCGACACTGATCGGACTATCCACATGACGACAGATTTCTCGAATTCCCTGATAAAAATTCAGCCCCTGCTCGGTAACCAACGTGGCGTTCATGGCTATTCCATCCAGAATCCCCAGCCTGCCAATCTCCTGAATTTCTGTGAGGCTCACCGTGTCGAGATAAAATTTCATGAACGTTCATTACTCATGAACAGGAATGACCTTTCTCGCCGTTACAAGCCCTGCCGCAATCATGGCGTACCACTCTCACCTCATATCCTTTAAAGAGAATGAGGCTCAGGACAACAACTCTCTTTATTTGATCTCAATTAGCTGGCTTAGCGTTGCTATGCATACAATAAGCCAGGGTTCGTTTGATAACCCATGAGGTAAAAAAATTCATAAAATTTACGTTGATTCACGTAAAATGCTCATGGGTTGATGAAGATGGAATTGCATAGCCACGAGAAACCGTGGTGGTCTCACGATTCAACCCTTTCTATTCCGTGACTGGTCTTCCGCCGAGATGTCAAAAAAATTGGAAAAGGAGAAGAGGAGAAAGGAGGAGGAGTTTATAAATATGTGAGGTGAATCGCTAGATTCGCGTTGAACGCCAAGGACCTCACTTTCTAATCCGGGCACGGAGCGTGTTTTGTGGCCAATCCGAATTGTGCCGCTGTACCATGCCCAACTCGATCTGCCAACTGCTGCCGGCCAAATGACTGGAAAATAGATGGCCGCGTGCAAAATCGACTATTCCAGCCGAGGCTTCGGTGCGAACGTCGCGTTACAAAAAATCAAGCGGCACCAGCACCAGTCAAGATCCATCCCTTCGATGAATCTTCACTGTGGTTGTTCCATCTGATGAAGCGGGAGAGACTCTGTGGGATAACCGGCTCTCATTACGACACGGCGTATGGTTGCAAACACTGCGGGGGAATCGGAATAGGCAGCTACTGATACCGGCGAGACAGCCTGCACACGCCGGAGGAGATCCTCGATCACGACACCGGCAACCTGTTCGCATTGCGCATACACCCCTTCTGAGCCTTCCTCCAGGATATTGTGAGAGTCAAGAATCCTTCGGATTAACTCAATGATAGCTCGCGTGGGTGTCGGCATGACCAACGTGCCAAGGGCACCATGATCAAGCCGGAGCTTGTCGGTCAAGGGAAGTGGGGTGCCGCCTCTCAGTCGTTGAACAGTTGGAAACAGCACCTTTTCCTCCATCGCAATGTGCCGGAGAAGACCCCTGCGGAATTCTCTATAGGCCTGGTGGTCAATTCTATCCTGTTCGCCAAGGGTCCGCTGCAAGAGATGATCTAACCGCGCGTGATCCTCTGCCAGGTAATGTTGCACCTTTCCCATTTCCACATCGTTCTCCTCTCAGATTTCTATTGGCGTTTGGCCACCACATCCCAATTGACATTCAAAAGGAAGCTTTCAATATATTCCCCCCGTTGGGACGGTTGAAAGTCCAGCAGATAGGCATGTTCCCATACATCCATCACCAACAGGGGTCGAAAGCCTGCGACATTACCGAATTCATGAAGACTCACCCAATGATTGGATAATCGCCCGTTATGAGGGTTTTGATAGCAAATGGCCCAGCCGACTCCTCGCATTTTCCCTATGCTGGAAAAGTCCGTCTTCCAATTATCAAAACTTCCAAAACTCTCTATTATGGCTTTCTCTAAGGAATCCTGACCTTGGAAACCGGTTGATGCTTGGGATGTCATATTTTCAAAATATAACTCATGCAGGATCATCCCGTTATATTCAAATCCCAGCCGCCGGGTGAGCTCCGAATATGCCGGCCCTTCCTCCTGATCCACCTTCCCGTCTTTTAAAATATTGGCAATGAGTTTATTTAGCGTATTCGTAGCCTTGACATATCCTTCATACAGTTTGAAATGCATCTCAAGCGTCTTATCTGAAATACCTTTTAATCCTGAAAGGTTAAATTCTTTGGCCGTGTATTGTTGGGTTCGGGTCATAAGAAATTCTCCTCCATTGCATAATCAGAAATTTTCCTCATAGATAACCTGATTAAAAAAATAATAATCACCCTGACTAATAAGAGAATACGATTGCATCATAATCCCCAACGGGCACAAACCGACTGGGCTTCAGGAATCGATCTCGATTTTTCACCATTTTTTTTATTTGGAGAAATACTTGGAAGCCTTTTGTGTCGGTTTAATCGGGCTTATCGCCATGATGTTTACTCACAGTTCGGAAAAATCCTCATCCGAACCCAAATGCCATTTGCACCGCATGCCCCTGATTTCTCTTTGGTGAAGCTCATGGGTACGCCTCATGCAAACTGACCCTTGGAAATAAGCAAAGCAATGAACATGCCAGATGGAACTTGCACTTCCATTTGAATCAATTTTTTTCCAAATGCAGCGTTTCATGATCGAGGGTAGGGAAAGAAAATATGAAAAAAGACTGCTTAGGTCCTCCGTCCCCAGTGTGAGGACTCCACTCTTATAATGCTGAGCAGAGTTTGAAGCCCCCAGCATTTTGGCAATGGACGATGGGGAGGGAAATTTCGGCTTATGGCGTTGGGCTGGCAAGTTTAGATAGGGATGACATGTCATGAACCTTAGAAAAATCTTTGCCCTCAGGGGGGACGTTTTTAGGAAACGGAGTTTTTGTTTTCGAGGAGAGACTTCTTCATTCGTTCACGTTCCCTGGTCTCCGGCCTTGAACCGATTGCGCCAACATGGGGATACAGGTGGTAATCTCCGGCGGCTTCAGGTTGATAGAGCACCTCCTCAATGTTCAGCTTCCGAGTATCCCAAACCAGGAGCATTCGCGGGTTACGACCTTTCCCGAAGAAAAGAGGCAGAGGACAATGAATAAAACGCATGGGAAGCCCTACGGGCCATATGAAGGCTTGTATCACGATTTTTACGAAGCCAGCCCAAATGCAAGAGGCTATAATTTTTGGCAGGGTTCTAGGAAGAAGATCGCGCCTCCTAACCCGAAAGGCTTGAGCCGTCTAGCTTGGTGGTCTCTCGACCGACCGAAGCGATTGAGAATTATTCGCCGTATCCGGGACCAATACCTGAACGAAATTCTGGACCTCAGAAAAAATGGAGAGGGACACTTTCATTGTTCCAAACACATTTATCGGATGAGCGTCAGCAATCGGGGAAAGACGGGAACAGGAGCAACTCAAAGAAGGGTCTGAGGAACAAAGAGCATCGCAATGGCACAACATTCCAGTAGCGTGATCGACTCGAGTCAGTTTTCCCATACCCCTTTCCCTGTCAGAGGGAGGTTTTCTGGTCGATGATCCACAAGACTTGTTACCACGTGATTCCGAATCCGGTATTGCAGGAAGGAGGGTTCGCATCTGCCGGAGTGCATGCTTCAGCTCGCTCAGTATCCAGCAAACTCTTCCGTACGAATATCTGCTTTGCCAACGCCAACGTTCTTGAGCATCGTTCGTATGCCTTTTACCATGGCTGGTGGGCCAACAATATAGTAGAGGGGTGACTCAATCCCTTGTAAATGTCTGGTCAGCATGGCGGGATCCAGGTACCCGGTCTCCCCGGTCCAGGAACCGTCCGACTTGCCCATTTGGGTCATCGTGCCGACGATGGTGTAGCTGGAGATCTTCCGCTGAAGATCCTGGAGTTCATGAAGAAACGGGGCATCTTCCGGATGGCGGTTTGAGTAAAAAAGCACGAGGCGATGGGGAAGGTCTTGCGTAGCGGCTTGCACCAACATGCTCCGGAAAGGTGTGATCCCAATTCCGCCGGCAAGAAAAACCAGCGGTCTCGCTGAACTCTCAGGCAATGTCAAGTTTCCAAATGGGCCTTCAATGTTGACCACGGTTTCAAAAGGCATCTCATTGAACACGCGTTTAAAGGCGGTATCCCGCAATCGAGTCACAACCATGAGGTGCTCCTCCGACGGCGCGCCGGCGAGGGTAAAGGCTCGGGTGTTGCCTTCTAAGTCCGTTTCAGGTGGGTCAGGAAGCGTGAGATCAATGAACTGGCCGGCTTTGAACGAAAAGCCGGCTGGTCGTTCAAAATACAAGGCCATCGTCCTTTGGGCCACTTCACGGCGTGCGATCAATCTGACCCGATACCCTGAAGCTTCCATGGCGTTCGGACTCAATCCTTGATCCTTACTCGCGATGTCGTTCATTGTGTGATCTCCTTCCTTCTTATGTCCAACACCCCACCACGACGGACACCTAATCCATTACACAAACGTACCTAGTCCAACTCTTCCAGGAATTCTTTCAACACCACGGCCTGGTTATGTTTCTCGTCAGCGGCACCATACAGGAGGGTGATCGTTTTTCGACGGGAAAGCCCTGCAAGCTCTTTAAGCGCTTCCCTCGGTTCGGCAGAGGAAAGCTCATTCCGATACCGCTCCTTGAAGACCTCCCATTTGTCCGGATCATGCCCGAACCATTTGCGGAGAGAACTGCTCGGGGCTAAATCTTTTCGCCATGCTGCGAGACTCGCCTGCTCTTTGCTAATCCCGCGCGGCCAGATCCGATCCACCAGAATTCTGGTCCCATCCCGACGGTTCGCCTCACAATAGACACGTTTGATTCGTATCATAAGTTCACTTCTTCAAGGAATGAATGCTCCTTTGTCATCTACAAATACCGCACCAGTTCCCGATCCATGTCTTCCTGATTCTTCTCAAAGTCTGCATCGGCGAGAAGGCTATACAACGTATCAAGCGACGGTTTCGTCGTGATTGGAGCTTCCAGATCCGGAATTTTTCCACCACGCATGGCCAGCCATTCGTCATCATTGGGAGTATAAAAAAAATCTCCAAATCCCGCTTCTTCAAACCGTCGCACCAAATGCTCGCCGTCTTCAAGGTCTTGATATTCGGTGGTCATCCGGTACTCAAGGAGGAACTCCACGAATTCGGGTTCCACCCTGTATAGCCTGGCAATACGATCAGCTCCCAATTTCACCACGATATGGTCCGGAATTCCAAGACGATCTTCGTATGAGGTGCCGAGCCGACTCTGAATGGAACCGGGTATCATTTCATCCTGGCCGAGAAACTCTTGAAGAACCTTGCACGGTAGGGTATACGCATCGCATCCAGCGGTATGGAGCATCCTCCGCCAGTTCCGAAGACTCGCAACGATGAGCTGAGTGTTAATCCCGGGATTTTGTCTGAGCCGCAGGAGTATCCGCTGTGCTTCCAGAGACACGTGGGCACCGAGCAGCTCGACTTTGAGCCCCTGGTCTAGCCGTCCCATGAAAATATTTGTTCGCGTGACATTGGCCAACAGCGCCGCGGCGACGACCTGCCTGACTGAAAAGGTGGAGGTAAAATTCACCGGGATGCCTTCCTTATCCAGGTCCCGCGCAATTAGAAAACATATCGGCGCGTGAGGAGCAAACGGAATTTTCACGAAGGCACTCGAGACCATTCGTCGCAACGAACGGCCAATCTCCTTCGCCTGTTCCGAATCATGTAATCTCATATGGAGTTGTAGACTCACTTCCCACGAACGGCCGCTCGCAAAGGCCCGTACCATGTCGCCGCCGATCCTCCCGCAGACAAGGCTATAGAGCAACGGGATGAGGTCCCCATGCGAAAGTTCTGGCTCTTGTTCGCGAAGCTGCTGTGCCCATTTGGCTGGGTTGTCCTGTTTGAGATACTGTTTGATGACCTTGGCCAACAGCGGCTGGTTGACGGTGCTGCCATCAATTTCTTTAAGTATGGTCTACTGATCAACCGTCAAAAGCTCCGCTAACTCTTCCTGGTTTGCCGTATCGGCATAAATATGCGCCGTTCCCGCGTCTTTCAACGCGGCCAGTAGAGGAGAAGGGATAAGCTGCAGGTTCTCGGGCAAGCCTTGGGTTTGCCCCAGGGTGATGAGGACGTCATGAACTGTTTGAGATTTTGGTTGTGTGCTCTTCGTTCACCTATTTCTTAGACCTGGTATGTTTTCCTCGGAAAGACCCTCACACACTCCTCTGGCTATTGGCCCAAATGCTCTCTCGTTGGAAAAATGCAAGGAGAGACTCAAGGTGTGTTATTCTTAACCAGCATCCTTGGCTATATCCCAATCCTCTCCGCCCGGTCACCGACTCGAGGGTATCCCGACTGTAGGGAAACCAGCTCTCTCGGCCCTCCCGAAGATTGAGAGCCCAAAAATAAAAATTCCGGATCCATGAGTCCTTGACCACAGGGATAGTTCAGAAGGTCATTGTGAAAAAAATGTCTGCGAGGGTTTTCCGACCAGAGAATTCGTTTCTCCCTTCGTGATTGGGCGGCGGCCAACGAATCCAATGACAAATGGTCACAGAGATTCCACCCTCGTATGAAATCACTCCGGGAGGATGCATGGCCGCACTGGTCGCATTGGAGTCGGCCAACTTTTCTGGTCTGTGGGGGAGCAGTAGGTTTCATGGACATTTCTCCTTTCGCCTTCTCGACCGGGTTGACAATTTTGCACTAAGGCTCTCCCGGCTATCGGCAACTGCCATATAAACATCAATCCCATGTAACAAAGCGATTACAGATTCATCCGAAGCCGGACCACCCGTCCAACAATCTTCTGGTGACTCGTGAGAGGCGTGTCCTTGTATTGAGTGTTAAGCGGATGCAAGATAGATCGCTTCTGATTCTTTTTGAGTTGTCTGAGACAACCCGGATCAGGCTTACCCGTGTGATCCCAAACGACTACATAATCGCCAGACTGGGGTCGAAGGTCCGGATTCACAAAGACGACCTCCCCTTCATGAAACAGCGGCTCCATGGAATCATTCTCAACGTGCAGTGCAAATACCCGCGCTCCCGGGAGTTCAGTTTCTACCATCTCCTTACCAGCAGCCAAAAAAGCCAGTGAGTCCTGGTGGGCCACGACTTGGCTCACCTCAGCCTGGGAAAGGATCGGCACCTTTCGAAACGGCTTAAGATGACCCGCCGAACCATCGTTTTTCTCCTGTGAATTCACGAAGCCGAGTTGCCCGAAACGTAACAGATTCGCATCCATGCGAAAGTAGCGAGCCAACTTCTTCAAGATATCTGGGCTCTTTGGAACTCTGCCCTTAAGAATCCCATGAATCGTGAACGTGGGCACGTCAATGTCTTCCGCCAATTCGTGCTCTGTCAGACCTTCACTTAATTGGTACCGGATGAAATTCCCAAGATTGATCATGAGCACCACCTTTCCCCGAGACTGTTGATTCTCGGTAATTTTCCCTTTCGGGCCATGAACCACATATTTCTCAAGTGGTCCATGGCTCCTTATTTCTCCCTGTCCGTCACTGGGATCGATAGGGCCGAGGTTTAGGGATCAAGACCCATACCGACACCTAGGCCGATCCATGCCCGCAAGAGATCATGCCGCGAGACCGAGTAGGCCACAACCCCATATTGGTCGATCACAGGTAGGTTGAAGACATGATGCTCTTCCATTTGTTTGGCGGCCTCCTCAATCGGGGTTGAGGATATCACGGCTAATTGATCTTTGCGCATGATGTCCTTGCGACAAGCTTGCCGAGATCTTTCCCTGCCGCCAGGGCCCGCATAACATCGAACTCATTAATAAATCCCACAAAGCGTCCTTCGCCATCCACCACCGGTGAACCGGCCGTATGTGTCGACAGGAGAGCCACCGCGATGGCCAAGCCGTTCTGTTGAGTATGAAATTGTAAGGTATTGGTCGCAACGATTTGTCCGACCGGGTTTAAGCCTTCTACCGGAATGCCTTGTGTCAGCATGGTCTTCTTCTTTTATTTCATAGGCCTAAGTACAGCAAACTCGAAAGCCCTAGCGTTGATGGTCCAAATCGTAATTCGACACATCGGTGACCTTATTTTCGTCATCCACAATCAAGACGACCAAGTTGCCTTTTGGCAACGTGGTGAGCTTGTCCGGAACAAGCGGACGGACCTCAAGTGAGTGGACATGACCCTCATGCGTTTGAATGGAAATCGTGTTGTGACCTAAGGTCTGGAGGATAACACCTGTCACTCTCTTGAAGCTGGTCTTGAGGGACGACTTCTTTTGCCTCAATTGCTGAGCCTCCTTGACAGCCTCGGCGCTCTCATAGGTGACATCGGCAATCCCGTGCCGTTCATCAAGGAGGAAGATAACGTGGGCCCCCACTGGAACAGAAGCCACTTTGCTCCTGGCCAGCGGCCTCACAACGTGAGACTCCTCCTTCCCATCCTCCGTTTTAATCACAGCCTGTTCATGCCCGGTCATGAGCGGTTGGGCAAGTACGCCCCGTATGATTCGATGGTGATCAATTTCCCCGAGCAAATGTACATCGACGATCAGATTCTGGTCGTTGACGGTAATCGCCACGCGATCCCCTGGCTTGAGGTCCGGCAACCCCTTGTCCTTTCGTACGTTCAAAGGAAGATAACGAGGCTGCAAATCACCGGTATTGACCCGGACATCGGCGCTGGTGGTTTCCTCGACCGTCGCAAGAAGGATCCGT
>JAUIKP010000547.1 GCA_030430725.1 Nitrospiria bacterium | reverse complement strand
ACGTAGTTATGTCACCGTTGCTTTTGGGTGTACGGGAGGGCGACATCGTTCAGTGGCGATCGTCCTATGCATGAAAGATACTTTGAAAACATTGGGGTATGACGTCACGATTCACCATCGAGAAATTACAAAAGAGGTAACACCAAGCTAGTTTCCCTTCTTCCTTGAATAGACATCTCGCCAGGATTTATTCCTACCATTTTAGTGTTTTCTGGTTGACATCTAAATTTTTTCGCAGTCTTTTTTTGAAACAGAAGAATCTGACCCCTCATTAAGTAGTCCTGATCACCATGCCATTCCTAATATAAGGAGAATGCGACTCGCGGGGTCTTGGTCTCATATCGTGAGTGTTTCCGGGGAAAACGATTAACAAATCTAGGTAAAAACATGACATCATATTGAGGGATGGCATTTTCAGGGAGAATCCCGATAAAACCCAATTGCGGTCAAGGGCCTTTGGCCGATTATTCTTGGACTGAGAAAGATGCACCAGGTCTGGAGAGACATTGCAGAAAAAGTCAGAGGGTTTTCGTGGAAAAGCCAGAATGTAACAGGGGTGGATGTGGGGTCTCGGGTGTTGAAGGCGGTGACTCTACAGCCGGGCTATTCATCCCCTATCCTTAAAGGCGTTGTGATTGAATCGCTTCCCTTTACACCTCATCCAAGTTCTCAAACGGATCTGGAGGATGACCGACCTTTAGTCCAATTCCTTCGAACCCGGTTAGTCCCTTTTCCCCGTGTGGTGGGGATAACGGTTTCGAGTCCTCACGTGTTGTTGAAGAAACTAGTACTTCCCTATATGTCGGAAATGGATCTTCGAGAACACCTAGCTTTGGAGCTTGACCGGTATATTCCTCTTGATGTTCAAAGTGCCGTGTGGGACGTGTATCGACACAAGGATTCTGATCCCCTGGACAATGAAAAAGCTCCGCCAGTTCTCGTTGTCGCAAGAAAGGAATTCATTGAGACGCGAATGCGACAATTTGAAAGGCAAGGGATGCACGTCCAATTTGTCGATGTGGATGCCTTTGCACTCGTGAATATGGTTGCATACAACTATGGTCCGGAAGGTACCTGGATGATTACTCATCTCGGACCATCCGGAATTCTTTTGGTGATTATGGAAGGAAAGTATTTTGTGCATATGCATCAAGTCTCCTACGAGGTCGAGTGGTATGGAGACTTGCTTGACAGGGTACCATCGGCTTTAGATTCGGTGGGCGATGGCTGTAAGTTAGGCGCCTCGGAATCTTTACTTCTAGAACAATTCTTCAATGAAACGATAAAACAGGTCACCGAAACCATCAAGCATGCTTCAGAAGGAACTGCCACGGGAATGGTGCGGGGCGTGTTCCTGTCCGGGGGGTATTCGATGCTGAAGGGACTTCAATCGAGACTCGCTGATTCATTGGACGTCGCTGTAACCCAGGTTGACCCGTTTAAAAAAATCAAGGTCCCTCAGAAGTTCCAACAGGATTCCCGCTTTCAGAAAGCTTTGCCGTTATTTGGTGTTGCGGTTGGAGCGGCATTGCGTGGGGCAATCCTTCATGATTGAAATTAATTTAGCTCGATTACTACAGCGCCAAGTTTATCCACATGAGTATTCAAGACTGTTTTGTTGGCTAGTGGCTGTGGTGGTATCCATGGGATTTGGAATGGTGAGTTGGTGGTGGACGCAATCTTTGCAAAAACAAGTTGATGCATTGTTTCAAGAAAAGATAGTCAAAATGCAGGATCTGGTTCAAATAAAGGAAGGCCTTAATAAATTACAGCGTTTTCATGAACAAAAAGGCCTCCTCATGACCTCCATTGAGCAGCTCAGTGATCAGGAGAGAGAAAAGGCTTGGCCAGTCAAAATGCTGGTTGGAGTCAGTCGAAATGT
>JAUIKP010000079.1 GCA_030430725.1 Nitrospiria bacterium | reverse complement strand
CAGCCGCCGGTCTGCGTGTGCAGGCCGTGGCGGAGACTATTGGAGATAAAATCGACCGGAATTTGTTCGAACGGTATGGGGATCCTCAGTCCTTTGGTCTTAATAGGATCGTGGGTGAACGCTATCATTGGTACAGCAAGGAGAATAACGCCATAGCAAGTGCCATGAACCAATATGTTGCGACTTCCGGTATTTATTATTTGACAATATTGGTAGACCCGGTTGGAGATGTCATGGCCGTGAACTCCAAGGATGCGAAAGGGAATCCGATCGACACCACGGCAATTTATTCCAAAAAATATACGGACGCTCCGTGGTTTAAGGCGGTGGAAGCTAAAGCATTTACCACGAGACAACCTTTTACGGCTCCCGGTAATGATACGGCGACCGGGACCTACATTGAAGACGTCCATGTCGATGAAGATGTGAAGTCGGTGTATTCGGGAGATGACGGGTTAACTTTGGGTTTTTCTGCTCCGGTGTATGTGGATGGTGATTTAATCGGGTATTGGAGTAATCGGGTCAAGTTTTCTCTGGTAGAAGAAATTGTGCAAACCGCGTATCAGGAGCTTAAGGGGGCCGGATGGCCAGGGTCGGAAATTTCTCTGCTCGGCGAAAAGGGGCAGGTTCTGGTGGATTACGATCCTTCCAAGCAAGGCACAAAAGACATGACTCATGATTTTGAAAAAACCCTATTTACACTTAATCTCGCCGAAACCGGGGTAGAAAGCGCAAAATTGGCTGTTGCCGGGAATACAGGATATCAATTGGCTTTCCATGATGGGAAGAACATCTGGCAAATGGTTGGATATACCCATCTGAAAGGCGCTTTGGGCTATCCGGGGATGAATTGGTCAGTTCTGGTCAGAGTTCCTAAAGCCGAAGCGACTGCTGCGGCCATTGCCTTCAATCGAAATTTAACCATGACCGCCATTATATGTCTGGTTCTGATTTTGGTTGTCGGATTGTGGGTTGGGCGTCGTGGGGCAAAGAATCTTGTTCACATCAGCGAGGTGGCCCAACGGGCGGCTGACGGAGATTTGAGTCGGCGGGTCACCGTGACATCCAATGATGAATTAGGAAGTATGGGTAAGGCGATGAATGCTATGTTGGAGAATTTGGTGAAGGTCGTGTCTGAAGTCCGCCAAGCGGCGGAACATGTCTCCTCCGCGTCTGGTGAAATCACTCAGGGCAATGAAGATCTTTCTCAACGCACCTCGGCCCAGGCGGGCGCTTTGCAGGAAACCAGCGCGTCCATGGAAGAGATGACGTCCACCATTAAGCAAAATGCGGATAACGCTAAGCAGGCCAATCAATTAGCCGTCGCTGCCCGGGAAGTGGCGGAGAAGGGTGGGGCGGTGACGGACAAAGCCGTGGTCGCCATGGATGAAATTAATAAGAGCAGCAAGAAGATCGCGGATATTATCAATGTGATCGACGAAATCGCATTCCAGACTAATCTTTTAGCACTCAACGCGGCGGTGGAAGCAGCGCGGGCAGGTGAACAAGGCCGGGGTTTTGCGGTGGTGGCTTCGGAAGTACGGAATCTGGCGCAACGTTCGGCGTCGGCTGCCAAGGAGATCAAGGCCCTCATCAACGAATCGGTGCAAAAGGTAGGTGACGGCAGTGAGTTAGTGAATCGCTCGGGCCAGACGCTGGGCGAGATTGTGAACTCGGTCAAACGGGTGACGGATATTATTTCGGAAATCAGTGCGGCCTCCCAGGAACAGGCGGCTGGAATCGATCAGGTGAATAAGGCGGTGATGCAGATGGATCAGGGCACGCAGCAGAATGCGGCCTTGGTGGAAGAAGCCACGTCGGCGTCCCAGTCCATGAAGCAGCAGGCAGCGGAACTGTTGAAGCAAGTCGCGTTTTTTAAGTTAGAAGAGACAAAACACCGACAGTTTTCAGGTATGCAACGAGGACCTGGAGACACGTCTGCGATAACACAGGGCAAAAAGTCTTCTGCTATGGGTAGGACTGAAGATTCGGAGAAGGCTATCTCTCTTCCAAAATCACCAGCTAAGTCTCAACCTGTTGGGTTGGGCAGTACGAATGGCCATGATCGCCGTCAACGTGAGGATGATTTTTTTGAAGAATTCTAGCAAATCAGTTTGATCATTTAACAAGGATTAGGAGGTCTCATGGGGAAAGTCTGGAATTCAATGGGCATTGGTCCAAAAGTGGTGATGACTATTATGGTGGTCTTCTCGGGTTTGCTGGCTGCGGGAGCCTATTTGCTCGGTCAGCAGTTGCATTCGGATCTTGAACGGGTCTTATCCGATCAGGCGTATATTGTTCAAAAACAAATAGAGGTCACTCGTGCCTATGTGACTAAAGAGTTTGTCGTGAAAGCCAAGGCGGCTGGGATGAATACCGGCGTGGATCATAGTGCACCGGATACCATTCCCTTTCCAGCCACATTTGCTCGTGAAACTTCTGAACTTCTAGCTGAGGATGGCGTCTTTAATGCCAGAATCGTGAGTCTCACGCCCTTGAATCCCAAAAATGCTCCGCAAGATTCCTTTGAGAAAGAAGCCCTTGCTGCCCTCGCTAGCGGCCAAAAAGAATATACTAAAAACGATACTGTGAATGGGAAAATGATGTTCCGTCGTGCGACCCCGGATCTGGCGACCGCTCAAGCCTGTATCGGCTGTCATGAGGGCAAAAAAATCGGGGATATGTTAGGAGCGGTATCAGTACAGATTCCCATGGATGGTCCCGCAGCACAATTACAAGGAAATCTCAATAATATGTACATGGGGATTCTTACCGTGGGTGTCTTGATGATGGGCCTGTTGTATCTGATGATTGCGAAGTTGGTGGTCAAGCCGATGAAGAGTCTGGAGTCTATGGCCGTGCGGGCTAAGGAAGGTGATCTCACCGGTCGGGCCAGCGTCAATAGTCAGGACGAAATCGGCCGAACCAGTGAATCGTTTAATATGATGTTTGACCGGGTGAGTGAAGTCATTGCGTCAGTGAAAACAGCTGTGTCCGGAATTACGACCGGGACTTCCGAAATTAATGCTGGAACTTCGGATCTGGCGGGGCGAACTTCGGCGCAAGCAGGAGCTTTAGAAGAAACCAGTGCATCCATGGAAGAAATGACCTCCACAATTAAACAGAATGCGGATAATGCCAAACAGGCAAACCAATTGGCGGTGGCCGCCCGGGAAGTAGCGGAGAAGGGTGGGGCGGTAACGGACAAGGCGGTAGAAGCCATGGATGAGATTAATAAGAGTAGCAAGAAGATTGCGGATATTATTAATGTGATCGATGAAATTGCATTTCAAACGAATCTCCTCGCGTTGAATGCCGCCGTGGAAGCGGCCCGGGCGGGCGAGCAGGGACGAGGGTTTGCCGTAGTGGCCTCGGAAGTGCGGAATCTGGCGCAACGTTCAGCTACGGCGGCCAAAGAGATTAAGACACTGATCAACGAATCGGTGCAAAAAGTTGGCGGGGGCAGTGAGCTAGTGAATCGATCGGGTCAGACGTTGGCCGAGATTGTGAATTCGGTTAAACGAGTGACCGATATCATTTCAGAAATCAGTGCGGCCTCCCAGGAGCAGGCGGCTGGGATTGATCAGGTAAACAAGGCTGTGATGCAAATGGATCAAGGCACACAGCAAAATGCAGCCTTGGTGGAACAGGCGACTTCGGCATCCCAGTCGATGGCGCAACAAGCTGAGGATCTGTTACGGCAGGTTGAATTTTTTAAGGTTCAGATTGAGTCCGGGACTCAACGTTCGGAGGTCATAAAAACCCGCTCTTCTGTTCACGCTCAATCGACCAGCGGAATGGGGTCTCAATATCCTCGTGCAGTCTCGTCAATTATTGGTACATCTCAGGGAAAGCATTCTCCCAATAGAAAAGAGGTTGCTGTGGGTGTTGGGAGTTCGGGATCCAACGGGCATAAAAAACCCGCGGACGATTTTTTTGAAGAATTCTAAGAACCCGTAAAGCGTGGGGCGGAAGGCAAAGGATTCTTCTTTGCCTTCCGCCTCATAAATGCTTTGCCCGCCCGCATTTTCCTAATTTTGTAGCTGATAACGGAGTTTTTCTTCTCCCTCCTGATCCTTCCTTACTTTGCTTTTATTTTGTCATTTTCTCCTCTTGGGGTTTGTAGTTTGTCACCGCAATGGGTCTTCTTCATTTTTTACCAGTACCCACTTAATGCCCTCTCAATAAGTGCAGGGTCCTGTAATATTGACTGTTCCTGGTTATGTCGGATACTGTGCGGCACTGTAGAGGTAGATTTGACCCGTTCACGTCATGTTTATCAACACTCACAGGAGGGGGGTTGTTATGAGAAGATGGTCTGCATTCGCAATGATGTTTGTCGTCTTCATGATCGGGCTTGCCTTCGTGGTGCCAGTGGGCCAAGCCGCAGACGCGGCAAAGGAATTGGCGGCCAAGTACATCCTGGCAACGGCTAAGGCTGCTAGAACGGTGTATGTTAAGGGTGTGGTGGCCGATGCGACCAAAGGTGGTATGAAACCTGATGAAAATTGGGTGAAGGATGACCACGGCATTATGCTTCCAGCTCAATTCGTGAAGGAAATTGGAAAGGAATTGAAAGAATTTGATTTGTCATTAGTGGGAACCGATCCCTTGTATGCGTCTAATGCACCCAAGAGCGAAAAAGAAAAGGAAATATTAGCGGAATTAGCCAAGGGAAAAGAAAAAGTGATCGTGACAGATGATGGCGGGAAAACCGTTGGGATGTCCGCCGATTATGCGATTGCGGACAGTTGCGCGGATTGCCATAACAAGCACCCCAAGACTACCAAAAAAGATTGGAAGAAGGGTGACTTTATGGGAGCCATTGTTGTCAGACTGAAATAGTTGTGTTTTAAGACTATTCGTCTGGAGACTGGCGGGGAGGGTTTCACAACTCTTCCCGCCTTTTTTTTTCTCATCCTGAGTCCTTTTCTTTGAAAAAGTATCTCCGGTCCTTACATTCGGTCATAGGTGTGCCGATAAGGTGAAATGGAAGAGAACAAGGGAGAAGTATGGTTGAAGAGTAAGGGGCACGCAAATAGTCCATCCTTTCACACCTCATGAAAAAATACTTTTTGTTAATCTTTACGGCTTGTGTTTTCTGTCATTGAGTCCCTGGAATAGAGATCCTCCAGCAGAAAATATGGCCATCAAAAATCTTTTTGGGGAGTTGGTTCTGATCTGCTTGAGCATGGGCGATGTCCTGTTTCCTTGGGAATCCATGCCGGCAAGCAACATGATGCGACGGCCCACGGAAATGTGATGACGGGTATCTGCGGTTTGATAGTTCGATGGCTGGTGGTGTATGTCACCAAGCAATGGCGTATCAGAGTGGAACGGACTGGTGAAACAGACCGGCAATCACATTCTTTTTGTATACCGGTTCTCATGTAATGCTCCAGCCCAGAGCCTTCCACTAGATGATTGGAAGCCAGGAATATGATGGGTGAGCTCCGGAAGTTTCGATCTGGAGTGTGGGTTTGGGGATGGTGGGGGGAGTCTTCCCTTGGTTTCGTTTAGGGCATCGGATGGAATACACCTTTGGAAGAAATCCTCTGACTGCGTATGTGACGTAGAGGATGTTGTGTTAATGGTTCCCAGGTGAATGAAAAATGAAGGATAAGGAGTGAGAGGGAGGTCGGAAGGGAAGTTCTGATTGTTCCCTTGTTACTCCTGACTATTCACTACATTTTCTTCGTCACCTGCTCCCTCACTGGCGAATTTTGTGTTATTGAACTAAAGAACAAGATTATGACGGGAATGTTGACTGACAAAGAATTTGAACAATTTAAACATCTGATTTATCAGCAGGTTGGTATTACACTTGATACACCAAAAAAAACCCTCTTAGTGTCTCGTTTGGGAAAGCGGCTTCGGGATCTTCACCTTTCCTCCTATCAGGCTTATTTCGACTGCGTAAGTGGAAAAGGCGGAGAAGAAGAGTTGATAAAATTGCTGGATCTGGTATCGACGAATAAGACTGAATTTTATCGGGAACCGGTGCATTTTGATTTTCTTCGAGACCATGTTCTTCCAGAGGTGCAATCATCAAAGACCTTGAGAATTTGGTCTTCTGCGTCATCTTCCGGGGAGGAACCCTATACGATTGCCATGACGCTGTTTGATGCTGTTGCCGATATTAATCGATGGGACGTCAAAATTCTGGCCTCGGATATTTCTACGCGAATGTTGGCTAGAGCCTCTTCGGGTATCTATGAGGAAGAGCGGGTTAGCCAACTTCCCAATGACCTTGTGAAGCGACATTTTCTCAGAGGGAAAGGTCCGCAAGCCGGAAAGCTCCAGGTGCGCCCTCAGGTCGCCCGTCTTGTGGCCTTTCGCCGGATAAATTTAATGGACCCGACATTTCCTATACGCAGTCAACTTGATGTAATTTTTTGTCGGAATGTCATGATTTACTTCGATCGCCCCACCCAAGCCAAGCTCATGGAGAAGTTTTTCCGGTACCTCCGGCCTGGCGGGTATTTATTTATCGGACATTCGGAAAGTTTGCAATGGATCGACCATCCTTTCACGTATTTACGCCCAACTATTTATCAAAAACCGGTCGGCATGAACAGTAAGGTGTGAGAAGTGGAGACGAAAACATTCATCCCCTTTCTTCTGTTCCTGACTGTTTAATCCTTTAGATCAGGGAACTATGTCATTGGCAGGATTGATGGAGTTTGGACATATTCGCCGTATGCAAGATACCCGCTTTCCCTACGAAGTGGCCGTCATTCTCCCCGGTGAATATTTTGTCAGTCGGGAACCCAAGGTCGTCTATACGGTGCTGGGTTCCTGTATCTCGGTGTGTTTGCGAGATCCTCTGGCCGGTGTGGGAGGTATGAATCATTTCATGTTGGCGGCTCCTTCCAATACTGAAGGACACGATAACTGGGCGGATTCGGGACGATACGGAAGCTTTGCCATGGAAATGCTGATGAACGATATTTTCAAGCGAGGTGGAAAAAAGGAACGACTCGAAGCAAAGATCTTTGGGGGGGGGAAGATTTATGATGGCACCATTGATATTGGGGCTCAAAATGCCGCTTGGGCTCTCGCTTTTTTGGAACAGGAGGGTCTGTCACCTATCAAGGCGGATATCGGAGATGTCTGTCCCCGGAAGGTATACTATTTTACGGATTCGGGAAAAGTGCTCATGAAAAAACTCGACCGTATCGTGGCAAGTGAAATTGCGCAGGAGGAAGGGCAGTATCGGAAGAAGCTCCAACGTGCTCCTATGCAATCGGACGTCACGCTATTTTGAGAGAAGTGGAGAAATAAAGAGTGAATCATTAGTCAAGAAAGAGGGGAGGGTAAAAGCCCAAGGCATGAAAAGGAAAGGCACGCTCTGGCATACCCCGGGTGGATTGAGGCAATTCCTACAGAAATGGTTAAGACCGATTTCCAAAAAAACCTTTCGGGAATGACGAAGGAGGAGTAAGGAGGAGGGGTATGCTCAGTAAGGAGTCCAGGGAGGGGAGATGACTATTCAGGGATCAAAAGGCTCCGAGTGATTTACCTCCTAACTCCCTATCTGGTCTCTCATTAGAAGATGGGAATTTTGTAACAGAAGGGAACCGTATGAATGAGAAAAAAATACGCGTGTTGATTGTTGATGACTCGGCGTTAATTCGAAATGTCCTGACAGAAATTTTATCGCAAGATCCTCAAATTGAGGTGGTTGGAGCGGCTCCTGATCCGTATGTCGCCAGGGATAAGATGAAGGCCCTTAATCCTGATGTACTGACATTAGATGTGGAAATGCCAAAAATGGATGGACTCACTTTTTTGCAGAAAATCATGGCCGCGCGGCCGATGCCGGTGGTGATGGTGAGTTCGTTAACTGAACAAGGGGCTGCCACAACGCTACAGGCCTTGGAAGCCGGTGCGGTAGATTTTATCACAAAGCCAACAGTGGATATTCAACATGGACTGTCTGACTTAGCTCATCAAATTATCAGTAAAGTAAAGGTTGCCGCTCACGCCAGTGTGAAAAAACGAACTCTCCCTACTGACTGTACTGAACGGATTAAATCCCTGGCGGCCCAATCCGCGATGATTAAAACTACTGACACGATTATAGCCATTGGTGCGTCAACGGGCGGGACCGAAGCGCTTCGGGAATTATTGGAAGTGCTGCCCCCGAATACTCCACCCATTATTATGACGCAGCATATGCCGGAGCAATTTACGAAATCGTTTGCGAACCGATTGAATGAATTGTGTCAGATTCACGTGAAAGAAGCTCAGGAAGGCGACAGCGTCCTACCCGGACAGGCTTTGCTGGCGCCGGGTAATAATCATATGGAACTTCGCCGAAGCGGTGCCCGCTATTATGTTTCTCTCAATCAGGCCCCACCGGTCAACCGATTTCGTCCTTCAGTAGATGTTATGTTTCGATCGGTCGCCCGATTTGCCGGGGGGAATAGTCTAGGGGTGATTCTGACCGGAATGGGGAATGACGGAGCTGCCGGTATGCTGGAAATGAAACAGGCTGGAGCCTGTAATTTTGCCCAGGATGAAGCATCCTGTGTCGTTTTCGGGATGCCAAAAGAAGCCATCAAGGTTGGCGGAGTCGACAAAATTCTTCCGTTAAACGACATGCCGGCAGCCATGCTGGCTCATTTGAAAATGCTGGCTCCGCGGTAACCGGATCCTTCTTGGTAGTAGTACCCGAGTTATGGACACAGTGATCTTTTCGACCGTTCTTGTGATTCTTCTGCCGTTGTGACCCTGAAGTTTTGCCTTTGTTCAATACGCAGTCGTTGAGATCTGTCCGCAAGGCTTGGAGCTATCCATCTCATTTCGTTCTTCTTTTTTGGCTTTAATGAATATTCATAGAAAACATTCTGTCTCCGACCTGCCTCTGTCCTACCAATCTTGAAGATGTGCATTCCGGTGTATGGGCTTTATTCGAAGAGCTGACCTTGAACGGTATTAGCCACATGCCGGCAGAAGCCTAGTGCCATCAGGAAAGGCCTTCGAAAATGTCACCTACATACCAGAATCTGGTTCGGGTGCAGTCGATGATGGTTTTAGAACAGTAGGCGATCTATTTAAAGCCAGCACGGCTCGGGGCGTTTACCAAACAGGAAGGTTTTGGGGCAATGGCTGATCTGGTTTCTCACCCCAAATAGGCTTCCAATGAGCCGATGCACAATCGGGTTGTGTAAGCCATACCCATCAAGGAAACAAGCCTTTTCCGTCACGATCTTCCATTTCGAGCTGGAAATGACCGGCTCCTGCCGGAAGTGATTCAAACGAATATGAACATCAATCGTTTTCATATTTAGTGTGGGGCCGGTTCAAGCGGACAGAAACCCTATCCAATTCTTTGTACCGATTAGAACTGCAAAAGTTGAATGGCGGAAAATTTCTCATAGGTATCGTTGGTAACCCTCGTTAGGATCAGGATTCCGTTCGACTGCCTCACCACAATCGGCTGGCTTTGCCGATACCGAAATTCTCCGACTTGAGCTGTGTACGAATTGTTAGGGTATGGAGAGATAGATAATGCATGGTGCCGACCCACAGGCCCCAACCGCAGTTTTCGACAGCCTTTACACAAACAATGAGAAGTTGAAGCTATTGTGCTGGAAAGGTTAATTCTTTGCTAAACCTCTCCGATAAGAAGTGTTGGATAATCACAGGATAGTCAAGAAGATTTCTTGGCATACACCATGGAGGAGTCTATGAATGTCACGCATGAAAAGAGTGAGAAGGCCGTGGTCGTGCATTTGGCCGGACGGTTTGATTTTGGCACAAGAAAAATCTTTAAAGACAGCTTAGGTGAGGCAATGAAGGAAGAGTTACCGATTGTCTTAGATTTCGGGCAAGTATCGTTTGTCGATAGTTCTGCCCTGGGTATTTTGGTGATTGCCCATCAAACTTTAAAAAGTAAAAAAATCCCGTTTAGTCTGGTGAATCCGCAACCGTATGTTCGTCAGGTGTTGGATTTAGCCAATGTCGCCAAAATGATACCCATTTACCAGACAATGAGTGAAGTCCCTCAAATGTCGGTTGTGTCCTCCGAGGTATAATCGTCATTGTTCTTTGTCCGGCCTAAAAATTTTCCCTCACCAATGGGCCTGTGATATGGAGTGTGACACGTGAGGGTTAAG
>JAUIKP010000078.1 GCA_030430725.1 Nitrospiria bacterium | reverse complement strand
TCGGAGAAATCCTGACCACAAAAAGGCGATGGGTTGTTGAAGGATGTTATTGTGGATAAGGCGGGCCTCGTCTCGTGCGCGATTCAGTTGAAACAGGCGCTCGCTTTGTTCCGTGTGATCCAGACTTTGTAAGGCGGACCAATCCGGCGGATGGCCTTCAAGTTCCTGAAGAAATTGTTCCAGTTCTTTTGGAAGCAGGAGGGGGCGGATATTCCTAGGGATCAGTTGGTGCAAGGACCGGCCTTCCAGTTGGATAAGAGGTTGGATCCCATTGGCCATGGGAGGTTGTCCGTTAACCGGATCCGGAAACTGGAGCCCTACACATACGTTCAGTAAGGCAACCATATAAAGTAAGGGGTTTTGGCTCCATTTCATATGGTTGCGTTTTCAAAGAGAGTGTTAGGTAGAAGGACAAGCAGAGGGTTGTATTGGGTGCCTTCAGCCCATGTCATGGTATTAAAAGATTCGCAATTCCCGTTGGCTATATTGGCCATTTTTCTTCCCGCCAGGCCATATCCCAAAACATCCATTCGTATTGGGAACTGATGAGAAAGGCTTCTTCCATCCTGGCTTTTTCTGCCCTGCCTGCGGTCCTAGCGCATCGATCGACGACTGCGCGCATCCATCGAGTAACTTCCGCAAATTCGGGTGATCCATACAGTTGTAACCATTCATAATACGGATGGGAGGGGTTGGGCGTTGCCTTTTCCAACAGGTGGTGCCCGACCTCACAATAGACCCATGCACAGGGCAGGGCGACCACCGTAATTTCCCCGAGCGTCCCGGTTTGAGCAACGCTTCTCATATGCCGGCAGTAGGCATAATTCGTTGGAGAAAGTGGGGTGGATCGCATGTCCTTGGGGGAAAGAGCCCATTGCTTTCCATACGATTCATGAAGCCCGCGTTCGACGGTTATCGTGTCATCAACGAGTTTGGCAAAGCGAAGGGCCGTGTCTCCATCCGTCGCTTTAGCCGATCCTAGGGCAAAGACTCTGGCCAACTCTTCTAAGTACCTTGCATCTTGTAAGATGTAATATTGAAATTTTTTTGCCGGTAACGTGCCTTTGCCCAGTGCGATGACGAAGGGATGCTTTAGCTGGGCTGCCCAAATAGGCGCTGCACGTTTTCGTAATTGTTCTGAGAACGTCATGTTGGGTCCGTGGGGAATTTTTCTCGATGTGTGTGGTGCCACTAGTTTTGTAGAACGGAGCGAACGACTTGAAATGCTCTATCCATATCCGGCATATGGCCGAGATCAGGAGTGACCTGAAGATAGCGGATCACATTATCAGCATCGACAACCATGACAGCTCGAGCCAGGACATGGGGCCCCTCCAACAGTAAACCATGGGCAGAGCCAAACTCTCCACCTCGAAAATCTGACAGAAATTCAACATTGGTTATTCCCGCTTCTTTCGCAAATCGTTCTTGAGCGAAAGGGGTATCGACACTAATGGTTATCAGTTGTACCTGTTGATCAAGACCCTGGTTTTTCTCACTCAGATAATGCGTTTGTTGTTCGCAAACTTTCGTGTCAAGGGAAGGCACAATATTGAGAATGCGGACTTTTCCTTGTGATTCCTGAATGTTGACGAGTGATAAATCGCCTTTTGCCAATGGGACCGTACGAAGAGTCTCTCCGGTTTTTACTTCAATGCCACTCAGCGGCAAAGGGGTGCCTCGAAAGAGAATAGTCGAACCCTCTCCTGTTCTGGCGCTTTCCTTGTCAACTGGAATGTTTTTGTAGGAAAAATCGTGTCCTGATTGACCATGAAGGGTCGAACAACCCGGCAATGAAACAGCCGTTAAAATGAGAAGTAATGACATGATCGAAATTTTTGGCATAATGATGCTCCTTCTGTCCAGATCGGTGATCCGAGCTTGAGGTGCCGTGGTGTGTGAAAAATTTTCATTGTCTTTCAAGCTTAGGGTGAATAGCCTGTTGGATAACGTTTCTTCAGGATTTTCGTTCTAAAAATGAGAGGATGTATTGATTCACGATCGTAGGTGCTTCCCATTGTGCAAGGTGCCCGGCCTCAGGAATGACATGCCATTCGACATGCGGTAACTGTTCTTTAACCCGTTCACCGACTTCAAGTGGAAACACCCGATCATGCTCCCCCCATAAGAGCAGGACCTGATGAGAAATCTTTTGAAGCCTATTTCCATATTGCCCCTCCCATGTCTTGATATTGTCCATTAAAGAATAGAGGGGGGCAAGAAAGTCGCCTCGTTGGCGATTGTGAAATGAACGGTCAATGATGGTAGGGGAGATGAGTGCTGAATTATAAATGATTTCTTTGAGAATATGTTCCGTGGTCCTTTTTCCCGCCATCCAATTTCCCAATTTTGCGAGCCAGAGGGGAGGGCGGTGATAGAGAAAGCTTTTGTAATGCGGGGAAGCGATACTGTTCTCAACCTGAGCGGGAAATCCCGAGATGAGCACAAGTCGTTCTACACGTTCCGGGTAGTCAAGGGCCATGGCCATAGCCAGTCCGGCTCCCATGGAATTCCCGACCAAGGTGGCTCGGGGAATATTGAGGGCATCCATGAATTCCCGAAAAAACTCCAATAGGTACTGTGGGGTGTACGCGCCTTCCGGTTTATCAGAGAGCCCAGAACCGAGCAAATCCAGAATGATGACCCGATGGGTACGGGCTAGAACAGAATATTGGTGTTCCCATTGCCACATTGACCCGCCGAATCCATGGATAAGAATAAGGGGTGGACCTTGCCCGACGTCAAGATAGGCAATGCGATGGGCGTTGACTTTAACAATCTGATAGGGCACCCGTTGGATCAGTTCGATTCCGGAAGGGAATGGCCTGGGAGAGGAACAACCCAAGATCGTCAAGCATCCAAGAGCAACCATGAAAATGAGGAATGTTCGAAAGTGAGAACAGTCCCGCATTATTATTCTAGATGCATCAGAGTTTCATCAGGATTCACTTCATCTCCTTCTTGCACGTAGATGGTGATGACGGTCCCGGCAATAGGCGATTGGACTCGATTCTCCATTTTCATGGCTTCCACTACCAACAGGGAATCACCCATGTTGACACTTGAACCCTCGGTCACCAGGACTTTGACCACTCGGCCAGGCATGGGCGTGGTGACATCTCCAGGTTGTGAGGGCTTGGGACGTTTTTCCGTCTTGGATGTGTGGGAGGGTGGAGGGTCGGGTGAGCCGGCTAAGACTTCTTGAATCGGTTCGAGATACACTTCTTCAAGTTTGTCATTCACCTTTATATAATAGGGTTTCACGCCGTCAACGGTCTGCCCGGATCCCGACACGCGAATATGATAGGCTTCTCCGTGAACCGTCACGTTAAATTCTACCGGGGCTAAATGAAGATCGTGAGCCACAGCCGGTCCACTCTCCGAGGAGTCATGAAGGGGTTCAGGTTTTAACTCCCCTCGCTCCCGTTCATCAAAAAATTGCAACGCGACGGACGGGAGGAGCGCATAGGAAACAATGTCTTCTTCAGCCATCTCTCGCCCGACGAGTTCCTGTTTCGCATCGTCCAGTTCCGGGTCAAGGTTGTCGGCGGGACGACCGGAAACGGGGACGTCGCCTTCCAGGGCTTTTTGCCGAATCTTGGAGTTGAGGGTGCCAGGTGGCTTCCCATACAACCCCTGAAAATAATTTTTGGTTTCATTGGTAATCACTTTATAGCGTTCGCCGGTTAAAATATTCAATGTCGCTTGCGTTCCGACAATTTGGCTGGTGGGGGTGACCAGAGGGGGATACCCCATGTCTTTTCGCACGCGTGGGATTTCTTCCAGCACTTCTTTGATTTTTCCCAACGCATTTTGCTCGGCCAATTGGGCTGCTAAATTTGAAAGCATTCCACCAGGCACCTGTGAAAGAAGAATGTCGGTATCGACACCGGTAAAATCGCTTTCAAATTGGCGATAGCGTTTTCGGGCTTTGCGCAATTTATCCGCAGCCGGAGCAATTTGCTCAAGATTTAATTTCGTGTCATACGGCGTGTTGCGCAGGGCGGCAATAAACGATTCGGTTGGAGGGTGGGAGGTGCCGCCCGAAAGGGGAGATAAGGCGGTATCCAAAATATCCAACCCGCCCATAATCGCCATCAGGGAAGACATGGAAGCCATACCGGAGGTGTAATGGGTGTGCAGGTGAATCGGGACCCGAACCGTGGATTTTAATCGGGAAATCAGTTCATAGGCTTCAAAGGGAGGA
Source organism: Nitrospiria bacterium (assembly GCA_030430725.1). Taxonomy (GTDB): domain Bacteria; phylum Nitrospirota; class Nitrospiria; order Nitrospirales; family UBA8639; genus Nitrospira_E. Next base: position 5,917 of record JAUIKP010000078.1, on the reverse strand, counting down.
AGGAGTCCAGCCATATCTTTGATGCAAATGGTGTCGGCCCCAAGATCTTCGAGTTGTTTGGCTTGTTCCACAAAATGATTCAAGCTGTGGACCGGACTGACGGTATAACAAATGGTCGCCTCGATATGCTTCCCGCAGGCTTTCACCACTTCCATGGCCGGCCTGATATTTCTGATGTCATTTAGCGCATCAAAGATCCTAAAGACATCAATGCCGTTTTGAGCGGATAATTCAATGAATTTATCAAGGACATCGTCAGCATAATGTCGATATCCCACAAGGTTTTGACCACGCAAGAGCATTTGAAGGCGGGTTTTCGGCATGGCTTCACGAAAGGCCCGTAGGCGTTCCCAGGGGTCTTCCTTAAGAAACCGGAGGCATGAATCGAAGGTGGCACCACCCCAGACTTCTAATGACCAAAATCCGACTTCATCTAATTCGGATGCCACGGATAAGAGATCTTCCGTGCGCATGCGGGTCGCCAAAAGAGATTGGTGCCCATCTCGAAGAGCCACATCGGTTAAAAAGACCTGGCGCTTCGGAGACGCTTCGATATCCAAAGCGGGAGCGGCATCCAATTTTGTCCGGGTAGGGACGGGACGACCGCGTTTCCTGCTTTTATCAGAGTGTGCGGTTTTTCGTGACATAAGGAGACCTTTCACATGTGCAACTGATCACAACGTGCATCATGACGGTTGTTATAATCCTTCAAATGCGGCGATGGCTGCGGACAGAGCAATAACCAGATCTTCCGGCTCTTCCGCCTCTTCATATTCAAAAAGTTCGGGATGGCGTTCAAGATAAGAGGTGTCAAAACGCCCGGCTCGAAAATCCGGTTCTTCCATGAGCTTGGTCATAAATGGAATCGTGGTTTTCACACCCCGCAGGACAAATTCTTCGAGTGAGCGATGAGTTCGGCGAACCGTTTCGTCCCAGGTTCGCCCATGAACCGTCAACTTGGCTAGTAGGGCATCATAATACGGAGGGACGGTATAGTCCTTGTACACCGCTCCGTCAATGCGAACTCCAACACCGCCAGGGGACAAATAGGCCGTGAGTTTTCCCGAAGAGGGGCGAAATCCGTTTTGAGGATCTTCGGCATTCACCCGACATTGAATCGCATATCCCTGGAGATTGACTTCATGCTGCCCGAAGACCAGCGGACGCCCTGCGGCAATCCAAAGTTGGGATTGCACAATATCAACGGTGGTTATTTGTTCCGTGACGGTATGTTCCACTTGAATGCGAGGGTTCATTTCCATGAAATAGTATCGTCCATCGGGATCTAATAGAAACTCCACGGTCCCGGCATTATAGAACTGGGCGGCGCGGGCTATGGCGATGGCCGCTTCTCCCATTTCTGCCCGTAGGCGAGGGGTTAACACAAGTGACGGGGCAATCTCTATCAATTTTTGGTGGCGTCGCTGAATAGAACAATCCCGTTCTCCCAGATGAATCACATAGCCGTTTTTATCTGCCAGTAATTGAAACTCAATATGGTGGGGTCGTTCCACATATTTTTCAAGAAATAATTCCCCATTCCCAAAGGCTGCCAGAGCTTCACGAGCTCCCGCTTCCATGGCATCTTGTAATTCCTCGTCCGAGCGCACGACGCGGAGGCCTCGCCCTCCACCCCCGGCGCTGGCTTTGACCATGACCGGGTATCCCGCATTATGAGAGAATTTCAGGGCCTCTTCTAGCGTGCCAACACTGCCATCTGTCCCTGGAACAACAGGGACGCCAATTTTTATGGCCAAGGCTCGAGCCTGGACCTTATCGCCCAAGAGTTCAAGGGAATGGGGTGACGGGCCAATAAAGAGAATGCCGGCTTCCTCGCAGAGCCGCGCAAAGTCGGCGTTTTCTGCTAAGAATCCATATCCTGGGTGAATGGCATCGGCTCGAATACGCTTCGCCAATCCTACAATCTGTCGAGCATCGAGGTAGCCTTGTACAGGGCCTGGACCGACTAGGTACGCCTCATTGGCTTTTTTGACGTAAATGGCAGTGGCGTCACTTTCTGAATAAATCGCCGCCGTGGCAATGCCGAATTCTCGACATGCCCGGATGACCCGCATCGCAATTTCTCCTCGATTGGCAACTAAAACTTTTTTTAACATTCGATTCTAATGTGGTGTCACAATAATTTTGAAATTAATGATCGTGGTGGATGATGCGTTGGCCTTTTTCACGAGGCTGAGATGATATCAGAAGATGAGCAAACGAATCAGGGTTTCCCGCCAATTATTGGGTACTAAGAAGTGGATAAAATTTACCTTTTCGCATCAGGTTTTGGCCTTCCGGGGAGAGCGCAAACTGTTCAAAGGCCAGGACTTGTGGCGAAGGTTGGGAATTTGTGATGAGCACCACGGGTCGTTGGAGTGGATAGCGGTTATCCAGGACCGTTTGCACTTCCGGCTCCACCCGATTAATAAACAGAAGATTGATTGCGATTCCATCTTCTTTCGCCCGGAGAGCCGGAGTCATGGAAACAAACGTGATGGCCTCCAGATTTCCACTGACCAATTTAATAGCCTCATCCTCGGTCCCCGCTCTAATAGCGGAACGAGGAATCCCATCTGGAATGTGTAATGTCTTTTCGAATCCCTGTCGAATATTTTCATTGGTGGTTCGATTGATTAGCACAATTTTGGTCTGAGGAGCTTCCTCATAGACCTGAGACCAATACCGGATTTTTCCAGAAAAGACATCCGCCACTTGCTGGATGGTCATTTCTTTTACCGGGTTTGAAAAATTGGTTAAAACAGCGACGCCATCTCTGGCAATTGGCGTAGATCGGAGAGAAGGGACCTCTTCCCCTGTGATGCCAATGTCGGCTTCGTGAAGTTCGATCGTTCGGATTGGCTTGGCATTAGGATGCCAAAAAATATCAACGGAAACAGAGGGATGTCGGGACTCAAATTCCGCAGCCAGAATTTCCAGAAGATAACGCTCTGGTCCGTTTCCAACTATGAGAATGGTTCCTGAAATTGTAGAGGAAAGGGTAGGGGGAGGTTCAGAGGTCGTAGATTCTTTTGAATGAACAGTGGGCAGGAGGAAAACGAGTCCCGAGAGAAAGCCTATCCCGATCACACAAGAAGCCTTGCCCACAACATTGTTAAAGAGCCAAGTGGCCGTCATAACTCTTCGGATCCTTATCAAGAACAAACGTCGCGCAAGTGGTCGAAAATACAGAATAAGTTTTCACCAGGAATCAAAAGCGGCCACATCTTTCCGGTTTATGGAAATAAATGTCAAGAGGATGGGAGTGTGGTAGATGAGAAATCTTGAGCGGTCACCATTTAAAGTTCTGCCCAAGTTTCACTCTATTCTCCTCCGGAGGGTTGGGAATTGGCTTCGGTCGGGGCGGCGCGTTGACCCATAATCGGGGGGAGTTTGGAAAACTTATCCATTCGTTCATTCAACATATTATAGGCTTTGCCTTCGGCGAATCCTGGTTTGTGGGTTCCCACAATTTTCGACGCAAACGAGGACATGATTCGTCGGCTTTGGGTTGTGTTGCATTTTGGGCAAAGCGTTTCTTCGGGTTTTACGCTCAGGGCTTGCATGGCCTCATAACGATGATCGCATCCTTCGCAGACATATTCATATAGTGGCATACCTGACTCCTTTGAAATTATACGAGGATGAACATGAATGATATCTCCGTCAGTGCTCCAGTATATCGAAGATTGTATGCGCGTGGCCAATGGATAAATGTGGTGTTTCTGAATGAATCCAGAAATCATTGACGGAAAGTTTATGATTTCACTATAATTTTTCGTTGGTCTTTGGTTGACAATCTATTTTTTGGAGGACTGAGTCATGTCGGTGTTAATTCGGAAATTTAAATTGCCCACTGGAATGGTCAAGGAGGAACGCATTGACGATCCAGATCGCATTGAGCGGTATATGCAGTTTTTTGATAAGGACCAACAAGCCAAGCTTGATGCTGGCCAAAAGGTTTTCTTAGACAAAGATGAATGGCAGTTTGTTGATAGCTGATATCCTGCAGGGCAGGATGACTCTCCTTTCTATTTCTGACAGGTGGTATTCACGTCAATCTTTGATCGTGTCCGTGGGGCAGGCTTGGCTCAGCGCCCGGTGAAGGAGCATCACGACTATGGGGTATTGGATCCATTTGAAACGATCACTTGATGAAGCGACGATCCATCGGGATCGTTGCCCGGAGGTGCCTTCAGGCCCTCATCGGTCTGACTTTTGGGAGGGTGGGTGGACCGAATATCCGGATAAGGATACGGCTCTGGAGTATTTGGAAAATACTGAAGCCTCCCTCCAACTCAAATGTCCCTTATGTAAACCGTAACGTCGTTGCTGATAATCGGTTCACCCTTCCGTGAACTGACTTCTTCCTTATTATAATAATTTTTTATATGGCTGAAAAATTTGCGAATGCCCGGTGGGTCAAGGAGGGATTTTTAGACAACCGGATTGTCGGATCCGTTATCGGGCAAATTACCTTTGCCGGGCTTGAGACCGTGGATGTGTATTTAGCTGGTGATTTTGTTGGAGAGATTGCCGGGAAGGTGATTGGTTTTCGTAACCCACGTTTTTTAGATGATCCTCAGGCAGGAGAGTCGTTATATGATTTTTCCGTCCCTCAACTAGGAAAGGTCAGTCTCATATCGTTTGATCCGCATCCTCTTCTTGAACCCCATCCCTACTTTGAATGGTTTTCTGTTCATCAACAACACTATCGCATTGAACTACAGCCAGATGAGGCATGGCTCATGTCGGAGGTTGAACGAGAGGCTGTGGAAGGCCGGGTTCAGCGGATCCGGCAAGAGCTTGCACCCCTTATGTCATGACCTGAAAGGAAGTTGTACTGTAGCCTTGTGTCCTCACGGCCAAAAGTGAAATATTTAGGGTAATGAATGGTCGCAGGAAAATCTTCGGTGCACAGGACAAATAACGACTCCCTTGATCGTTATTGATTGACTCACTCATTCTCCCTTCGTAGAATGCCCGCCATGAATGATCGATTTTTACAAGCCTGCTTGCGTCAGCCGGTAGATCGAACACCTGTTTGGTTCATGCGTCAGGCAGGGCGATACATGGAAGAGTACCAGGCCATCCGACGCAAGCACTCTATTTTAGAGGTATGCAAAACTCCTGCGTTGGCTGCTGAGGTCACCCTTCAACCGATTAATCGCTTTGATCTGGATGCGGCAATCATTTTTGCAGATATTTTGTTGCCTCTCCAACCCATGGGATTAAACCTGGAATTTGTTGAGGGAAAGGGTCCGGTCATTGATAACCCGATACGAGGCGAGATGGGTATTGTGGATTTGCGTCCGGTCGATGGAGAGGCGTTTGCCTATGCCGGAGAAGCCATTCGCCAAACACTGGAGGCTCTTGATAATCGAGTGCCGTTACTGGGATTTGCCGGAGCGCCCTTTACATTAGCCAGCTACGCTATTGAAGGTGGAAGCTCGCGTGACTATGCCCGAACCAAACACTTAATGTTCTCGCAGCCGACCGTGTGGCATCAATTGATGTCCAAACTGTCGGTGGTGATCGTGGAGTATTTACGAGTGCAAAGCCGGGCAGGTGCCCATGCCATTCAACTCTTTGATAGTTGGGTCGGCTGTTTAAGTCCTGGTGATTACGAAGAGTATGTCCTTCCTCATGTTCAAAATATTTTTTCCGCCCTGCGCGTTGAGGGGATTCCCCTCATCTATTTTGGAACGGGGACGACCGGGCTTCTTCCGCTGATGCGAAAGGCGGGGAGCGATGTGTTGGGTGTCGACTGGCGGGTTCGGTTGGGTGAAGCATGGGGCACCATTGGGTATGATGTGAGCATTCAAGGCAATCTTGATCCTCTGGTTCTGTTTGCCCCAGAAAAAGAAATCGAGCGTCGGGTGAAGGATATTATGCAGCAAGCTGGCGGCCGGCCTGG
>JAUIKP010000077.1 GCA_030430725.1 Nitrospiria bacterium | reverse complement strand
TTCGTTCATCATGCCCATGGTGCGAGGCTGCCAGCACCATATCCTCACCGTGCACGATATGACCTCCTTTACTCTCCCGAACTGTCACATTCTTCTGCGACGCAGTCTCCCTTACCGCCAGTTCCTTTTGTGGAGCATTCGACGGGCAGATGTCATTACCGTTCCGTCCCGTTCAACTCAAGAGGATATGGATCATTGGGTTCCGGATCTTCTTCGTACAAAAGTGAGAGTGATCCCAGGGGGTATCGGAGAAGAATTCAAAGTCTATCCGAGGGAGGCCATTCAGAATACTCTTGAACGGCTGGGGCTTCCTGTATCCTACATTCTCTATGTAGGGACCATCGAGCCGCGCAAGAACCTCCCACGTTTGATCCAGAGCTTCAAGCAACTGGTGACCATGAGAAAGACGAAGGAGCATTTGGTGCTGGCGGGCCGTATGGGGTGGGGGTATGATGACCTGTTGAAACAGCTTGACAATCTGGAACTGCGAAACCGGGTTCATGTGTTGGGATATGTTCACCAATCCGATCTGCCGCAGCTCTATGCCGGGGCCACTCTCTTCGTGTATCCATCATTGCAAGAAGGGTTTGGATTTCCTCCACTCGAAGCCATGGCTTGCGGGGTCCCCACGATCAGCTCGCAAACCTCCTCATTAATAGAAAACCTCCAAGGTGCCGCCATACTGGTCCCTCCGGATGATCTCGAGTCTTTGACCGAAGCCATGGATCAGTTGCTTAACGACGAGGCAAGCCGTGACCAGTATCGGGAAAAAGGGTTTGCACGAGCTGCGGCATTTCGATGGGAGGAGACGGCACGGCGGACCCTACAATGTTATCAAGAAATCTCAGGGAGTAGGCTGTCGAAACCAAAGGATTTATAAGTATGCCAACGGAAACAAGTCATTCAATCGGACAAACGACAGACCCAACCAAGCGACCACCGCTTTCAATCGTGGTCGCCACGACGAAGCCTTGGCCGGAGATACGCGCCTGTTTAGACTCTCTTTTTGAACAAGCCCAGAAAGTCGGAGCCGAAATTCTTGTGGCGGACGGCCATGGTCGAGGGTTGCCTGAGATGGGGAAAGAGTCCTATAAGGGAGTCATGTGGCTGAAGGACACGGGCGCATCCGTTTTCAATCTTCGGAAGCTTGGGATGTCTCACGCACGAGGAGAAATCATTGCCATTACAGAGGATCATTGTCGGGTTGCCCCCGATTGGTGTGAGCGGATCATGCAAGTCCACAAAGACTATCCCGATGCTGTTGCCGTTGGTGGGGAGGTCGAGAATGGAGCCACGACTTCCCTGATAGATTGGGCAAATTTTTTTCTGGTGTTCGCGCCATTCGTGTCACCGATTAGGAATGGACCATCCGAGCGAATTTGTTTACAGGCCAATATTTCTTATAAGCGTCGGGTTGTTCCCCGAATGGCTTCTCAACTCGGGGTGATGGAAATGCTGTTTACCCGACAACTTCGCCAAGAGGGGGAAGTGCTCATTGCTGATGACCGCCTTCTCGTCTTCCATGTTCAGTCACATGGTTTTTGGGGGACTTTCGCGGCCCATTTTCATAACGGCCGGTCTATCGCAGGATTTCGCTTGGAAGAACTGGGGAGTGTAGGGCGTATGCTTCGTCTTGGCTCCACGGCCATCCTTCCGTCCTATCTTCTTTGGTCTACTCTCAAAGCCCTGGTGAGCAAACACCGGTTGTTGGGGAAAATTTTTGCAAGTCTGCCTTTGTTGGGGATTCTCGTTTGTTGTCACGCAGCAGGAGAATTTGTAGGCTACATTGCCGGACCTGGACGAAGTCCACAACGGTTGGCTTAGGTAAGAAGGAAATATCGATGCCGAAAGAATTGAAGAGGACCATTTTGTATGGTGGTTACCTGCTCCTCGTAACTATCCTCCTCTTGGAGATAAGCGTTCGGATATGGGGGTATTCGGAGCATCATATTCATGATCCGATCTACACCTCATTTGAACCGAGCGAGGACATTTCCTACATACATAAACCTAATCTTATGCAGGCCAGAGCCAGGGGTCTTGTTTTCATTAACACGGATAGCCTGGGATTGCGTTCGAAAGTCTCCGGAATAGTCTATGGCACCAAACAACCCCAGGAATATCGTATTGCGATCGTGGGTGATTCCGTCACGTTTGGGGAAGGAGTTCCCAATACTGAGGAAACGTTCACTGAAGTTCTGGAACATATGCTGAATCAACACCAGAACCTCTTGGCCGTGAAAGTGTTTAATTTCGGTATATCGGCGTATAGCGTCAAAGAGATGGCCGCCATGCTCCAACACCGTTTAGTGAATATTCAGCCGGATCTGGTTGTCATGGCTATCATTCCGCCTGATCTGAATCTCGACCGGACTCCCACCATTGACTCAGCTGGTTACCTGGTTGGTCAAAAGATCGCAAGTCTTCTTGATTCTCCGTTTGGAGAGGCCTTAAGAGGAATTCGCCTTCTATATGTGCTCCGGGATCTGGGGTCACGGTGGGTTTCTCCACCTCAATACCTTGACCCACTGCTTTCACGCGACGAGATTCCCGACTCCTACCGTTACATTCGACAATTCAATGAGACGGCAAAGCAATATGGTCTTTCCTCATTGATTACGCTCCTTCCACGAATGGAGGAAAACGCCTGGGGTCCTCTTCCTGACAGACTGATGCAAGACGGTATCAGGTATCTTGATTTATCCTATCTAGGTAAAGAATTTACCGCTGAAGAATATATGGCAAGTCGGTTTGACCGGCATCCTTCTCCTGCGGTTCATCGTCGAATCGGGGAAGAATTAGCCCTGTATGTTGAACACCAACCAGGGTTTGCCCGGTGAGTCCCTTGTCGTCCCAACCAGGCCGTCATCTTGTTGATGGGACAGTCCGAGTCTTTCTCGCCGGGCTCCTGTTTCCCCTTACGGGACTTATTACCGCCGGGTTCCTCACCCGACGACTTGGAACGGATGGCTATGGCTTATTGGTACTCTCTGCAACGTTGTTTGGGTGGGTGGAGCTCGGAATTAACTCATTTTTTGCTCGTCCGGCGATTAAGTTTATTGGGGAAGCGAAAAACTGGCTTCCAGTTGGCAGCACCCTCCTCCGGTTGCAATTCGTTGCAGGGGTTGGCGGAGGAGTGTTACTCGGACTGCTCTCATTTCCTCTTTCCTGGCTTCTCGGCGAACCGCTGCTCGCTCCGTATCTCGCCCTCTTTGCCCTCCACATTCCGATCAGTAGTCTGGCGCAAGCTCATCAGAGCATCCTCGTGGGAATTGGGAGTTTTCGGCAGAAAGCGGTGACAAATGCTTGCCGATGGATTGCCAGGCTGGTGTTGATTCTGTTCCTGGTTGAAATGGGGCTATCGGTTCCTGGCGCTATATTTGGAAGTATCGGTGCCTCCCTGGTCGAACTCGTTATTAGCCGTCGTTATGTTTGGCCTCCCCTCTTTGGCAAGATAACCATTCCCACTCGCCCATTTTATGACTTCGGTATTCTCCTGTGTATCTCATCCATCTTGTTCCTTATTTTTTCCAGCATGGGCTTAGTTATGCTGAAAATGCTTGGCGGAACACTGGAGCAGGCAGGAATCTATGGAGCGGCTCAAAATTTATCGATCATCCCTGGTTTGTTCGGGATGTCGTTTTCTCCATTATTGCTTTCGACAGTGAGCCGTCTGCTTTTTGAGGGAAAAACAGATCAGGCCAAAAATATGGGATTGGGGGCAATGAGAATAGTTGTGGGTTTATTTCCGTTTGGAGCCCTCATTGCGGGCGCTGCTCCTGAAATTGTCACATTGGTGTTTGGCCAGTCTTTCGAACTTGCCGGTCCCATCCTGGGGGTGTTGATTATGGGAGCCATCGCCTTTGTAATGGTCTCAGTAGCCGTGGTCATTGCGACGGCCTCAGGTGCTCCACTATTCACCGTCTATATAAGTATCCCGCTGGTCTTGCTGGTGGTGATCGGGAACTTGGTGATGATTCCTCGATTCGATGCCCTGGGCGCTGCCACGGTGACAGCCCTGTGTCAGGGAATTGGCGCCCTCGCTTCCGTGTTTGCGATCTACCGGCTTTGGGGGGTTTTCCCACCAATTGGTACAATCTGGCGTAGTGCCGTCATTAGCCTCATGGCCTATACGCTGGCAGTGATGTGGCCAACAGCGGGCCTTTTGCTCACGATTAAAATTGGGTCTATCGGAGTGGTGATTATTTTGGCATATCTGGTCTTGTGGGAATTTAGTTACGATGAAATTGCACTCGCCCGTTCATTTGTCACAGGAAGAACGGTCCCTATCGAACAGCGGCAGGAAAGGTAAGTTGGGATCAAAGAGCAATCGAGTTCAGAATAGGCTGAAAGTGTTATACCCTGCACAAACTTAATTGGATCTTCGCCCCGGGTGACCTCGGGTGACCTCTGTGAGGAAATTTTCCAGTTTTTTCCTATGGCGGTCGGGAGAAAATTGTCGGCTTAATTCCACCGAGGGAACTTCGGCGGCGAGTAGATCGGCCTGGGACGAACTTAAGAAAGCAATCCATTCATCAGCGCTATCCATGATCGTCAAGCCAGGTCCGGATGGACATTCGAGGCCGCGTACCGCCAGAGTGGTCGCGAGAACCGGCATTCGATTGTACAGACTCTCCGCAACCTTGATGTTCACACCGGCACCTTCGTGAATGGGACAAATCATGATATCAACCTGTTCCCATACCTCCGTAAGATTTTGGACAAAGCCATGGGAAATCACTCTGTCACGAGTGGGTATCTGGTCACTCTGTCGTCCGAAAACGTGAACCGTGATTGGGCGACGCACCCTGGGAAGAATCTTATCCATGAGCCACTTCCAACTTTGGCGATTGGGCCACCATGCGAAATCGGCAAGGAATCCAAGCCGTAGGTGCCCGTTGGGCTGCGGATGACGGGCTATAGGAGGATTGGTAAACATCGGCGGAACATGAAGGGCTCGCAGTCCTGGGACCTGGTTGCAACCCCAAGCCATTTCCGTCGCTGAAAGAAATATGACCCCTCGGGTGCAACGGAACCCTTCGATCTCATAATGACGTTGCTTGCTAATTTCTCGTTTGAGGATATGTGACAGGAATGGGTAGTTGGCCAGTTTTTGAGTCAGCACCTGGTGCTCCAGATTATGTGCGATGAGCACCGTGGGGATTTCTGGCGGTAATTCTTTGACGGCCCATAACATGTCCCCGCCGTTGATCAAGGCCGCATCAAAAAGCTGGGATCGCGCGATTTTGCGAATTCTCAACTTAAACTCGGGCTGACGGGTAAACAATGTCAACGCTGGAAGTTCAGAAATGTACGACCGGGCCAACGACATTATTTGGCGCGACCGATACCATGGACCTGGGGGCGGGTGAAGAGGGGCGACCAAACTGACCTTGTGGCTATTCTCCAATGCGGAAAGGAGTCCGCGAGTGTAAGTCCCTGCACCACCCGGGTGCGAAGCCGGGTCAACCAGCGAAGCAATGAAAAGCTTGGCCATAGTGGTCAGCGATATTTCGTTTGGTCTACTCGCTGGTGCCGGAATGCTAACAGCATGCCTTTGATTTCGAGAAAATGTATCCAAAACGTGAGTAACAGTGCGACTGGATAGTCTGTCAGCCGTAAACCGTATTGATGGCCGACTCGAAAACACGTTCCCAAGCTTTCAATAACTCTGCCTATGTAAAATAAAGGAATTGAAGCCTGTCCGAGCCGTAGGAGCCAGCTAAATCGCAACCCGGGATCGACCTGACGGATACGGATAGTGGCCCAGCCGATATGGCAACGAATATCCCGCTCCATTGACCAGCCTTCGAAGTCGTGGATCACGGTCATGGCTGGCTGAAAGAGAAAACGGCCGCCGTCCCGCCTGATAGCCGCAGATTGTAATTGCGCCGCGTAAGGGCCTTCCTTCTCCGGGAGGGGGAACCGTTCGTAAACCTTCCTGAGAAAACCGGAGTTGTTATTCGAAATGAACCGGGTTGGGCCTTCTTTTCCTGGATCGAGAAAACCGCGGGATAGGACCGATAGGCATCGCTCAGTGGAAGTTTTGCCCTCATACATGGTGCGACCGCTTACTGCAACATATTCTGGGTGTACCCGAAATGTGGTGATCAGTGATTTCAGCCAGCCTGGAACCGGAATGCAGTCTGCATCCAAAAGGGCTATAATTTCACCCTGAGCAGCCTGAGCCCCAGCGTTCTTTTGCTCATAGGTCGCATCGTTAGGCACTCCGATCACCTTTAAGCCAGGTAACTCGGCCAGCAAATCCGCAGGAAGCTTTCGAGCGCCCTCTTCTGTTTCGACGAGCAGAAACTCAACGGGTTCGTCCACATCCTGTGTGGCGAGCGCTTGCAAACAGCTGCGGAGATCCGCTAGCTCCGCGTGGCGATCCGTATCATGGTCGGCGACAATCAGCACACTCACCACTGGCTCGGAATTGTGGCTAATCCCAGAGCGCTTCTTTTCAAGCATGGAAGTACCTCCAGTTGCATTGTTTGCGAGAGAGATCGCAATTGGAATGCTGCACCTGAAAACCCCTACATTCGATCAGTTAATTATTACGTAACTGAATTTTTTTCGCAATTTTTTCCTAAGAATTTCCAATTAAACGCAAATAAAGACGAGCGTATCGGCGGGCACTTTCCTCTTTGGTATATCGCTTGAGCACGGTAGTTCGAGCTTTCTTCAACCTAACCAATGCTGGGGCCGGGTTCGCGATTATTTCCATTGCTGCCTCCGCCAACGCGTCAGGATCGGCTGGGGGGATCAACGCACCATATTTCCCGTTTTCAAGGATTCGGGGAAATGCACCGCTGCGACTCCCTAATAGCGGTACTCCGGCAGCAATCGACTCCAATGCTACCCTAGCGAATGCTTCGTTGTATGAAGGGATCAACAGCAGGTCCATAGTGGACATGATCTCGCAAATCTGAGTCTGGTGCCCGGCAAACTCGACGTGTTCCGAGAGTTGTAGGGCTACCACTTGGTCTCGAAGTTCTTGTTCCAAGCTGCCCGCACCGACGATCTTGAGTTGAGCGCCTGGTATCTCATCGACGATTTTCCGCATGGCCGCGATCGCCACCCTATGGCCTTTATCGTATTCGAGTCTTGCGACAATGCCGAGAACTGGATGAGCGGGATTGGTGAGGGCTCGGATTTCCGGCAAATTGGGGCGTCCCGCAAGAAAACGATGGAGGTCGAAAAAGCCATCGATGATTTCGGCGCGATCCCATTCGTAGGGTTGTAACTGTTCCTTCATCAAATGCTCGGCAACACAGACATAGGCGTCGGTGCTTGTCCCTAACCAGTGATGCATGGCACGCATAACCGGCCATATAAACCATGGCGGTTTTGGCTCCCCACCAAAATTTAAAGTTGCGATGACCACAGGAACATGCGCCAATTTGGCCGCCAATCGGGCCCACACGTTGCAAAACCCTGATTGCGTCTGAACAATGTCCGGTTGAATGCTGCGGAACGTCTGATAAAAGGCTTTGATAACCTTGATTATGCGGACCGGTTCTGTGAGACGGGGGATGCCCAGTCCGAGCTCATGGATGGGGCAACCTGTCGCCTGAACTGCAGCGCCGATTGTGGAGGTAGTCGGCATCAACGTCACTATCTCAAAATTGAAGCGCTCACGATCAAGTTCCTCGGCAAGGCCCAGTGGAGTCTGTTCCGCTCCGGCATCCCGGTAAAACCCAAGATAGACAAACAATACCTTTATTTTTTCCATTCTAGCCGAAACTTCTCGGCTGGATTGTCTCAATCCCTAAAATAAAATAGCTGGGTATGAGTGAAAATCCACGTGAATATGTACTATCTTGTTTTGAACCGAAAGGGGGAAAAGGGTGATCAACGGTGCGAAGGGGCAGGTCCAATACCTAAGCCGGGCAACAAAAATCCAAAAGGGATATGAATCTGCATCAAGGTATAAGGTGTTCATCAAAAGAGTAACCCATGTTCGGTATTTTAACGAAGAAACCAGGATTGGGATTACTAATATGGACGACCTTGTCAAGTTAACATTTACCCCGCCTTCCTTACCCAAAAGTGAATGTGCATCTGCGGAATGAGGTTCATCACCCTCGTGCCTGATTTGCGGGCCTCATCGATAAATCTTTTGCCAGTGACCCTATAGATGACCTCAGTAGACATACACGAAAGACTTTATGGAAAAATTTTAGTAAAGTGCTCGAAATTCGAAAAAATAAACACTCTTTTGGGGAGCAGAAAATCCTGGTTTTCAAAGGGAGGAGCCTCAGTCTTCCTTGTCCATGGGACCCCTTGGAAATCATGGAAAGCATACACGTCATGAACTGCTGAACAGTGAGTAAATGAAGGATCAGATCTTATGGTCAGGTATTTGCTGCGAAACCTTCGAGAACCCAACACTCTCCGGAACATTTTTGTAGATCGACTTACGGAACCAATCCACCTGAACCTCCTTTCAGGGTTGGTGGCTCTCTTCGGAAGCCTCAGAGCCAAAATCGATTTCGATTTGATAGAACGGCGATATCACGCATTTGGGCTGCTCCGAGCGGCAGACTTTGCAAGAGAAATTAATGTTGATTGTCTGACGGTAATTGAATTTGGGGTCGCTAATGGGTCGGGGCTGCTTAACCTGTGCGAAGTAGGCAGGAGAATCACTGATATTACAGGGGTGAAGTTCGATATCGTCGGATTCGATACTGGGCTGGGATTGCCCCCCCCAAAAGACTTCCGTGATCACCCTGAGTACTATAGTCAGGGCGATTTCCCTCTCCAGGATAAGGATTTGCTGTTAAGAAAGCTTCCTGAAAATGCGCGCATCAAATTCGGAAACCTGGAGGATACTATAAAAGGTTTTTTGAGCGATGTCCGAGCTCCGATTGGTTTCATCTCTGTGGATCTGGATTACTATAGTAGTACAGTGGACGCTTTGACTATATTTGATGGGCCTTCTGATTTGTACCTTCCGATGGTGGTAATGTATTTTGATGATGTCAAACGAGAATTACACAACCCATATTGCGGTGAACTCCTGGCCATTGAGGAATTTAATAATGGACATGAATGCAGGAAAATTACCAAGTTCAATTTTCTCGAAAAAAGGCGAATATTTCGCAATGCCGAGTGGGTAGAGCAAATGTATTTTTGCCATATATTTGATCATGCCATTCGAACCAATGCACTAAAGGCTAAACGGGGAGAGATTCTTACACGGACCTAACTCTAGTAGGGTTTGTTGAGGTTCCCGTCTCCAGTTTAATTAGGGCGCGATACTAAAATTGTGGAATAGTGGGTGCGCCATTTTCATAAATTACTCAATGGTTGTTTCAGAAAGTCGTAAGTAAACCGAAATTCACCCTCTTTGAGAAATAGATTTTAGGATATGGCCGGAATATCGTTGTACTTTCGTAAAACCTCTTTGGTTTGATCCTAATAGTTCTCTCTTCCATTCGCGTCTGTGGGCTCTTCCCTCTTCGAAATACTGACCGGAAAATGGCTAAAGGCCAATACGCCCAACACATTACTGTGGAGCTTGTTGCTGGGTACCAACATTTTACCGTTGGTCTGCAAGAGGGCCGAACACTTTAACCATGAAATTACTGTTTTTTGGAGGTTTCTTTAATTTTTTCCTCAAGATTTTCAACTAAATGCACATAAAGACGAGCGTGTTGCCGGGCGCTTTCCTCTTTGGTATACCGCTTGAGCACTGTATCTCGAGCCATCTTCACCTTGTCCACTGCTGGGGCCGGGTTACGGACGATATCTATGGCAGCCTCGGCCAACGCGTCAGGGTCGGATGGTTCGACCAATGTCCCGTATTTCCCGTTGTCAAGAATCCCGGGGAAGGCACCACTGCGGCTCCCTAATAACGGTACCCCGGCCGCAATCGACTCCAATACCACCAAACCGAACGCTTCGTTGTATGAAGGGATCACCAAAAGGTCCATATGGGACATGATCTCACAAATCTGAGTCTGGTGACCGGCAAATTTGACGTGTTCCGAGAGTTGCAGGGCCACCACTTGATCTCGGAGTTCTTGTTCCAAGCTGCCGGCCCCGACGATCTGGAGACGAGCACCCGGAATCGCATCCACGATTTTCCGCATGGCCGCGATTGCCACCCTATGCCCTTTTTCGTATTCGAGCCGTCCGACAATGCCGAGTACTGG
>JAUIKP010000546.1 GCA_030430725.1 Nitrospiria bacterium | reverse complement strand
AATCCTGTCCAAGATGCGGCGGGGCCAACCTTTTTCAAGACCCTGATGTATTGGACACCTGGTTTTCATCAGCTCTCTGGCCCTTTTCTACCCTCGGGTGGCCAGAAAACACAGAAGACTTCAAATCATTTTACCCAACGGCAACGCTAGTCACCGGATTGGACATTCTCTTCTTTTGGGTTGCCAGAATGATCATGATGGGCCTGAAATTTACGGGGCAAGCCCCGTTCCGCGATGTATACATTCATGCCCTGGTTCGGGACGCCGAGGGTCAGAAGATGAGCAAATCAAAAGGCAATGTGATTGATCCCCTAACCAAAATGCAACAATATGGAACGGATGCCCTGAGATTTACCCTGGCCTCAATGGCTTCTCCTGGACGGGACATTAAACTGGCCGAAGAACGCATTGAAGGATATCGAAATTTTGTCACCAAACTCTGGAATGCCGCACGATTTATTCATCTTTATGCAGACGGACCACGGGCATCACACGTAGCAGAGCTCCGACCTTTTCCAGATCGATGGGTTCTCAGCCGACTGAACCATACGGTCTGTGAAGTGACCAAAGCGTTTGAGGGCTATCGCTTTGACCAAGCCGCCTCCGCCCTCTATCAATTCTTATGGCATGAATATTGTGATTGGTTCTTAGAACTCTCCAAACCTTGCCTCCAACAGGAAAACCATCCTGATGCGCCTGCCACCCGCCAGACTCTCTTGGAATCATTTGAAATCATCCAACGGTTGTTACACCCCGTCATGCCGTTTATTACCGAAGAAATATGGCAATCCTTCCCGCACGAAGGGCCATCAATCATGACGCAACCCTTTCCCACTGAAAAGCCGGAATGGATCAATGCTGAAGCCGAACAGACTTTTTTACTTTTTCAATCCTTTATCAATACAGTCAGAACTGCTCGAGCGCTCTTGAATATTTCCCCGGCTCAATCACCTTGGATCTATGGAAGGAGCATCAGGGAGGACGAAGACATCGCGCCCCTTAACGCCCTTACGCCCTATATCGAATCGCTCCTCAGTTCGAACTTGGAAGTGAGCAACCTACTTACTCCCCACCGCACATTAGAGTTACCTTGTGGTCATGAGTACACCGTTGGCATTCAAGTACCCAAGGATATTGACCTCAACCAGGTTATCAAAAAGGTCCAAAAGCAAATTAGTGAAAAAGAGAAGGAAGTCCAACGCCTCGAAGGTCGTTTAGCTTCTCCTGAATTCAGGGAGAAGGCGGAATCTTCGGTAATCCAAGACTCTGAAAACCGTCGTGCAAAAATTCAGGATGAGTTGGATATTCTGAAAATTACGGGACAACAACTTACTTCCATGATTTCTTGGTGAAATAGGTATGTTGGCTTGAATCTAACTTCTCCCGCAACGCCTCCCCCCCTTTCTTCTATGCGGCGCATAATCAGCGCTGCGCTGGAAGAAGACCTTGCCTACGGAGACTTGACCTCCACCCTTCTCATTCCACCAACTTTATTAGCTCGCGCCGACATCATTGCAAAAGGCCACATGATCGTGGCAGGCGTAACCCTTGCCAGGGAGGTGTTTCGAGCAATCGATTCAACTGTCGCACTCACCGCGCATTGTAGCGATGGAACTAGCGTGCGCCCGGCCACCACCATCCTCACCATGAAAGGGAAAGCGCAGTCACTCCTTCAAGGAGAACGTATCGGCCTGAATTTCCTCCAGCGGCTTTCGGGAATCAGCACCCTCACTTATCAATTTTGTGAGGCTGTCCGCGACTATCCCGTCGCAATAGTGGACACCCGAAAAACGACTCCAGGACTTCGGGCATTAGAAAAATGGGCTGTCCGTCTTGGCGGCGGAAAAAATCACCGATTTTCCCTCCACGATGGTATACTCATTAAAGATAATCACCTGCTAATCATGGCATC
>JAUIKP010000076.1 GCA_030430725.1 Nitrospiria bacterium | reverse complement strand
CGACATGTCAAACTGGGCATCGGAGGCATTCGGGAAATAGAATTTATTGTGCAAGCTCTTCAACTGCGTTGGGGACAGGCGTATCCTAAAATCCGTGATCGGCAAACACTCAAAGCCTTGGCGAAGCTGACGCACATTGAGAAACTGACGGCACAAGAGGCGCGCCTGCTCAAAGAGTCTTATGTGTTTTTGAGAAATCTCGAACACAAACTTCAAATGGTCCATGAATTTCAAACGCATCTGCTCCCGAATAAGGCGAAAGAAATAGCGAAATGTGCCGTCAGGATGGGATATCGCAAACACGCAAGCGTGGCCCAGGCCACGGAAACATTTCTGAACGACTATCGCCGACATACCACCACCGTGCATCGGTTGTACGAACGTATTCTGGGTTCGTCATCGTCCTAACGCTCGACGCATTGTTCTGACGGTGTTCTTTTTTTCGCCCTCCGTTTGACTGTCGCGTGACGGGGAATGGGAAAAAGGTCGAATGTGAACCGGTCCTAGGGGTTGAATTCCATCCGGGGATTATTATCTTTATTAATGAGAGACATATTTTATACGGATACGCGCTTTAATTGAGGAGGAAGCCAATGGACCTTAACCGGATGACGATCAAATTACAGGAAGCCTTGCAGGCCGCCTCGGGGATCGCAATGCGACGGAGCCATCAAGGGATTGATGTGGAGCATCTCCTACTGGCGTTGCTGGAGCAATCCGGTGGATTGGCGCATCCCCTTTTAGAGCATACGGGAGTCTCTCCGACTGCCGTTAAAAATGCCGCAGAGCAAGCACTGCAGAAGGTGCCTCAGGTTCAGGGGAGTGGGGCGCCTCCGGGGCAGGTACATCTCTCTCCGCGTCTGGCAAAGGTACTCAATCAGGCGGAAACGGAGATGAAAGAACTTCGGGATGAATTCTTAAGTGTCGAGCATGTCATCCTGGCCATGGTGGCCGAAGGAGGTGTATTTGCCTCCATGGGACTCAAGCGGGATAAAGTGCTCGCCGGCCTTCAGGAAGTACGTGGCAATCAACGCGTGACCAGCCAGGATCCCGAGGGCACGTATCAGGCATTGGAAAAATATGGTCGGGATCTGACCCGGCTGGCCAGTCAGGGAAAATTGGATCCGGTGATCGGCCGGGATGAAGAAATTCGTCGTGTGGTGCAGATCCTGTCCCGGCGTACCAAGAACAATCCGGTCCTGATTGGAGAACCGGGAGTGGGGAAAACAGCCATTGTCGAAGGACTGGCACAACGCATTATCAAAGGGGATGTGCCGGAAGGACTTAAAAATAAACGCCTGATCGTGCTTGATATGGGTGCCCTGGTCGCGGGTGCCAAATTTCGCGGGGAATTTGAAGAGCGGTTAAAAGCGGTCTTGAAAGAAATTCAATCTTCCCAGGGACAGATCCTGTTGTTTATCGATGAATTACACACGGTCGTGGGGGCCGGAGCGGCGGAAGGATCCATGGATGCCGCCAATTTGCTGAAGCCGATGCTGGCCAGAGGTGAGCTCCATATGATTGGGGCGACCACGCTGGATGAATACCGGAAACATATTGAAAAAGATGCGGCTTTGGAGCGGCGGTTCCAGCCGGTGGTGGTCGATCAGCCGTCGGTGGAAGATACCATTTCCATCCTGCGTGGATTAAAGGAACGGTATGAAGTCCATCATGGCGTGCGCATCAAAGACTCGGCATTAGTGGCAGCCTCCCGCCTGTCCAATCGCTACATCGGTGACCGGTTTCTGCCCGATAAAGCGATTGACCTCATCGACGAAGCCAGTGCGCGACTGCGAACCGAAATCGACAGCATGCCCGCCGAAATGGATGAAATCTCCAGAAAAGTCCTCCAATTGGAAATTGAACGGGAAGCCTTAAAGAAAGAAACCGATGAGGGCAGCCGCACACGCTTATCCACAATCGAGCAGGAGTTGACGAGCAAACAGGAAGCCTTGAATGACTTGAAGGCACAATGGGATGCGGAGAAATCGTCTGTCGGGACATTACAAACGATCCGGCAGGAGATCGAAGGCGTCAAGCAACAAATCGAACAGGCCGAGCGGCAGTATGACCTGAATCGTGTGGCGGAGTTGCGCTACGGCACCTTGCCCAAACTGGAAAAATCCATGAAGGACGAGGAAGAGCGTCTCGCCAATCAGCAAGGCACCAGCCGTCTGCTCAAGGAAGAGGTCGATGAAGATGACATCGCCGAGGTGGTCAGCCGGTGGACAGGCATTCCCGTGAGCCGGTTACTCCAAGGCGAAGTGGAGAAACTGCTACATCTCGACGAATGGCTACACAAACGCGTGATCGGACAGGATGAAGCGGTCAAAGCGGTGGCCGAAGCCGTGTTGCGTGCCAGGTCCGGCATCAAAGATCCCAATCGGCCCATCGGTTCGTTCCTCTTTCTGGGACCAACCGGCGTGGGCAAGACCGAGTTGGCACGGGCGCTGGCGCATACTCTCTTCGATAACGAAGCCAACATGGTCCGTATCGATATGTCGGAATATATGGAAAAACATACCGTGGCCCGATTGATCGGCGCCCCGCCGGGATATGTGGGCTATGAAGAAGGCGGGCAGTTAACCGAAGCGGTGAGGCGGAAACCCTTCTCGGTTATCCTCTTCGATGAAATCGAAAAGGCGCATCATGATGTCTTTAACACCCTCCTCCAAGTCCTGGACGACGGGCGGTTGACCGATTCACAAGGCCGAACCGTGGACTTCAAAAACACGGTGCTCATCATGACCTCGAACCTGGGCAGTCAGGATATTCTGGAAGCCCAGCAACGGAATATGGACTACGAAGCCATCCGCGCCTTAGTCCTCAAAGAAATTCAACAGCATTTCCGTCCCGAATTCTTAAACCGGGTCGATGAGATCGTGGTCTTTCATCCCTTAACACGGGAGGAGCTGTCGCAAATCGTCGAAATTCAATTGGAACGGCTGAGGGTCAGATTGGCGGACCGGAGGATGTCCTTGGAGCTCTCCCCGGCGGCCGTGGCCGATTTGGCGGCGCGGGGCTACGACCAGGTCTACGGAGCACGGCCCTTGAAACGTCTGCTTCAACAGGAAATCGAAACGCCACTCTCACGGCTCATCATTCAGGGTAAAGCGGTGGATGGCCAACGAATTATGGGCGATCTGGTCGACGGTAAATTCGTCCTCACCGCCCAGGAGAAAGTGGAGGCCTAACCTCACGCTTGCAATCCAACGGGAAGAATCATCCTGGGGTTCCCCGTTGGATTGTCCTCCTCAACAGATTCCCGTCCTATCATTTGCCGAGATATTCCATGAACAGCATAAGGAAATACCCACCCGAAGGAATAGCAAAAGCCTTCAAAATGGGTTGTTCGGCAAATGGGCAAAACGCCCCTTTCCTAAAGTTCTGGACCTCGCTGAGGACTTTCTGCACCTGAGCCTTTCCTACAGAGCTTGAATTCGTGCTTAACATGGATGACAGGGTATTGAGCACGCGTCCCCGTGCGTGTTCAGCCGTTTTCCGGAAATGGAAGGCTGAAAAAATGGCCAACCCGATGTTGCTCCCTATCACGATCAGAAGGCTGATCGGAAGATCCCAGTCATCAAAAAATGAGGAGCGTGACACTATCATGACCAGGACAATGATAAAGGGATAATAGATTAAGGTCCCCACCACTTCTGTGAGCCGGCCACAAAACCACAGACTGTGTTGAATGTTGGCCAGAGTATCCTTCCTTGAACTAGGGAACCATGGTTCGCGTGCCGTATCCCGAGGTGGCCATTCAACGTTTGGTTGTAGCACCCAATCCACCATCCTGGCAGAAAGGCGCGTGACATACACCACAAAAAACACCAGAAGCCACATGGTGACCACGCTCAAAATAAGGATCGACTTATCCCAATAGAAACACGTCGCTCCCCGGCAGGGGGTGGTGGGAAACCCGATGAGCAAAAAGATCGGGAAGGCAAATAGCACCAGGTAGACAGCCGTCTGGGCGCCCACTCGAGATCCGGCGCACCGTAGACCCATTAATGACGTATAAATGCGCCATGTTTCACGCACCGTATGTTTGGGTGGTGCGCTGCCCCTTGAAAAATCAGGACCGAATTCCATCCATTTTTTCCATTCGAAGCATCCGGTACATTCACCCGGAGAGAGACCGTACTCTGCTTCAAGCTGACGAAATTTGGCCTGGAGGGTCCTATATCCACGGCAAAGAAAGCAGAGACTCAAAAAAAACGCCGCTAACCGGAGTAATTCAGTGGGCCAGACACTGATGCCTTCCAGCCACACAAACGGTTCTCCATGCTCGAGTTGGTTGGTGATGGACACATATAGCCAGGAATAGCTCCCGAGGACGGCGAACAAGAAGACCCAGAACATGAGGGAGGTGCTCGCCGCTTTGGCAAGAAACACCGCTTTCCGGCTCATGGCCGCATAAATAAGCCAACTACTCAACAGAATACATCCCAGCAGGAAGAATGTTCGCAAACCTATGGGGGGCGCCGGCTCACCATGTTCAAAGTCCGGCCGTGACGCATGGATGGAAGGCGCGTCGTCACTCAGGTCGTACGCACCCGTGAGTCCAACCTCGAAGACCCTTGGTGTTCTCTGAGGGGCGTGTTGGTCTGGGGCATTGTCGCATATCCCGGAAGCCAATAATCCTGAAGCCGTGTGACAAACGGCATCGGGGTCAATGGCAAGTAACACGGACAAGAACAACGAGGTTTGATAGGCATCGCGAAATGGGGGAATCGAACCTTGAACATTGGCATGTAGACGAAGGCCGAAATGGGAGGCAATGAGCAGATTGCGGGTCCATTGGTATTGGCTCGGATGTAAGAGGCGGGCATCAAGATCGGTGGTAAAGAACATGACGCCGGGGAATTCCTTTCGTAAGGCTTGGAGGAGGAGGAGTTTGTCGTAGACATCCCCAGCCAGAATGCCCATGGCCTTAAAGCCGGGACAGGTTGGCCATGCCCCTTCTCCTACCTTGTTCAGACACTCGTCTCGAATCCGTTGATCCTCTGCCCGTATTTGCAACGCCAGGCGCCTCAGATAATCGAACTGGGTCGGGCCTTCCGGTCGCTCAAGACTTTTATTAATTTTAAAAAAGTTCTGGGAAAGGGTTCCGTCACCCTCGGATTTTCCTCCAGAGGCATCCGAACTCTGAGGCAGCTCACCGTCAATTCCACGAAGGTAGCTAAAGCGATGGGCCCAATCAGGCCAGTCGACGTCTGCCAGATTCCTGATCTTGGTTAGCAGGTCAAGATCAGGAGTACGATGACTCACCTCAAGAAAGGTCAGTGGCAGTTTCCGCCCATAGAGCGTATCCCATTCCCCGATCAAGGCAATATGGTCTTGTTCGTTGGTAAAATCCACGTTTCGTTTGCGTAGTTCCTCTACCAGTTTCCTGGCCAGCTCCTCGTCGGTTCCTATGACACGATGCACAGCAAAACCCAGGGACTTCATCGACTCCCAGCATTCTGCTTCACTGGAACACTGGTCCTGATCAATATTGAGGCCTTCAAAAAGAACCGCCTCAGAAGCGGTGGCCGAATAGGATAGGTATTGAATGGCTGGTGAATTCTTTGTGGATGCGGTTGAGGGAGGCGCCAGTCTCTGTCTTTTCAAAACTTCACTGATCATGGCGCGTAACGTACCGGAATGAAACGGTCCTAACACCGTAAACGACAGTATGGAATCAACTGAATCATGGCGGTTCCGGTTTGTTTGAGAGCCGGGTACCGCATCGTTCACAAAGGCCACGAGGCCTTCCAGGGACGCCAATGGGTTTTTCTCCAGGTCCTGATCCTTGATCCAGAGGACCAGCACGTGTTCTTTTGCCGTGGTGTCCGGTTTAAACCATTCCAGAGGCACATCCAGAGTGGGACAACTCTCATTCCAGCATATATTTCTGCCCTGCAGCCTGTTGCGGTGCCATGAGAAATATCTGAAAAACTCCCCTTCCTCAGGGATATACCCGGCCTCTCCGAGAGCCGATACCACCGCGTAGCGATGGCGTAACCGGTATTCTGTTCCGGAAGCAAAGGGAGTCCCTTCGGTAACGACGATCAACACTTTGAATGTGGGTTGATGTTCCCCTGTAGAATTCCTGATCTCACGGAATTGAAGGCGTAAATTATGGTGGTCTTGTGTCTCGGAGCCATTGAGAGCAGCGTGGGGTAACTGAGCCACAGGCTGAGATGGGCCGGCATTGGGTTCGGCATGTTTATGAGCATTCACCGATGCGAAAGGGTCCTGCCACAGACGGCTTTGAACCCGTTTGTCACCAACGAGCACCGGCTTGCTTTGTACTTCCTTGACGGGCCGTTCACTTTTAAAGGGTTGCTGGTAATACAGTAATCCACCCAGCACGGTGAGCAGAATCAATAACCCCGTCACAGGAATTTTGAAATCGTCGCCTTTTTCAGGAGCCATGAGTCACTCGGGAGTTTTCCACGGAACCAGACAACGTCTGGAAGAGGCCTGTCTGCTCCATCTCATTGCTGATGGATAAGGGAATGCATGTGATTGAACAATTCAAGATGCTCAATGAACCATTATGCCGGACACGACGTTCATCACTCACAGGAGACTCAAGATTCATGCGAGCGGCACGAAAAACCTTCTCCTCACTGAGGAAATCCATGACAAACCCGCGGCATTATAGAAGAAGAATGAAAGAAAAGGAACGCCGATGGACAATCGGATAGGTGTTATGTGGTCGATTGCGTATCCAATCAGATACGACTCTGTATCCAATCAGGGTCTGTTGAAAAAAGCCGCCAGCGGCGTTCTCGCCATTTTTCCGTGCTCACGTACTACGCGTACGCTCCGCGCGAAAAAACGGCTGCGGCCTTGCTGGACGGACTTTTTTGAACCGACCCGGAGCCTTTGATGAGTAATCTAATCCTGGGCAAATTTGCCCTTGAAAATCTTTATTATTCCACACTCGCAATCAGACACGTGGTCCTGTCATTCATTGAAGGAATGGACTCTCGTCATTTCCATAGGAAGAACGTTGGTGATCATTCTCCAATTCGCCGGGGAAACCTCTCCAGTGTGTGCGGATTGAAGAATGGGATGTTGGGGACGGCATTGTCGAACAGATCCGACATCATGTCGTTTCATTTTCAACAATGGCAGGGTGCAGGCTTTACCGACACGTCGCTTCGTCAGGTGGCTACTTCGGCCCGACGGCTTTACAACGCAGCCTCAATCCGGCAAACCCGCCATCGCCATAGGTGGCCTCGACGCCAATGGCGATCTGGTTGCTCGGGCAGGAAACCTTCTCGTGCCAACGTTTACAGTTCGGGCGCCTGAACTTGTCACTGAGGTTGGCTTCGAAGAGGGCTCCATTCTGGCCCACTCGTACGGCCCAGATCTCCGCCCCTTTAATCTTGTCGTCTTTCTTTTTCTTGTCGGTCGTACAGACCTGAATGGACTGGACCACATGATCGGCCTTATCGAATTTAATGGTCTGTTTGTCGTGAACATTTTTACCCGTGCAAGGCGGCCGGGTGATATTGTTCGACGTGCTTTCTGCGGTATGACGACCATTTAAACTGGTGCGCAGCGTGCCGATATAGCACGCCTCGTCGCTCCGCTCATAAAAGACGAGGCCGCCCAGCGCCCACTGATCTGCGGACGTGGTCGCGAAGGCATCAGGTGCGAGCGTTTTAACATCGAGCGTGCGTGTTCCCCCGGGAGCCGAGCCGGACAACGGACTGTTACTGACCGTCCCAATGACAATAGCCTCAGCCCACGCGTGGACCGGTGCCAGGCCGGAAAGGAGAATCGCCATGATCACCCGCGCACAAAGCCTCTGTTTCATCTCGCCTCCTTGCCGGTCGTGAATCTCGACAATGTACGGCAGAAACATTTCCAGGAAAACTGTTTGAACGAATCGTTGAGGATTGCGGAAGCTGTCTCTGTCAGGAGCGTTAGTCCTTCTGACCGGTTTTTTTAATGATGTGATACCCGAATTGAGTTTTGACGACCGGGCTCAAACTGCCATGGCCCAGGCGTTTGACTGCATCTTCAAAGGCTTTGACCATTTTGCCGGGACCGAACCACCCCAGGTCACCACTTTTGGAACCGCTGGGACAGGTCGAAAATTCCTTCGCCAGGTCGGCAAATTTTGCTCCGGTTTTCAGACGTTTCCTCAGGTCCTCCGCCAACCCTTTTTCCTTTACGAGAATATGACTCGCTCTCCACTCCATACGTGCTCCTTTCAAACCCGTCATCACCATCCGGTAAACATACCGGCTTCTCTTGTGAGGGATAAATTATATGATGCGCGGTGAAAAAATGTCATCTCGAATGTGATGACCGCTCCGACCTGTGGTGCCGCTCTGCGCTTCATGGGTTGGGAATTGTAAAGTGTACCGATTCCGGCGGCGTAAACACTTCGTTCCTATCACTAAAGGAGCCTCCCGGAGTCGGCCCGCCGCTGATCACGTATATGCGGTCATTGACGACCGCCGATCCCAGGCCGTGGCGTCCTGTCGGCATCGGTGCCATAGTCTGCCAGGCGTCACGCGCGGGATCATAGGCCTCGTTTTCACGAAAGGTCCCTTCCTCCTGTTCGCCGCCGAACACATATATCCGATGGCCAACTCCGGAGGCGGTGATTCCACTGCGGGCCGTCGGAAGATCGGCAGCCTGCGACCAGCGGTCGGTAACGGGGTCGTAGACCTCCATGACTGCGAGATTCTGGCGGTAGTCGCCGTTCCGGCGTCCGCCGATTGCGTAAATGTTTCCCGACATGGTTGTAGCCGCAAGATGATCGCGAGGAGTCGGGAGCGGCGCTCGTCCCGTCCAGGTATTGCCCTCAGGATCATAGGCGTCAACGGCCGCGCTATTGGTCTCTCCGTTGTAGCCGCCGATGGCATAGAGCGTCCCGTCGTGCCGGGCCACCGACAAAGCCCCGCGAGGAGTCGGCATGGGTGCGCGCTCGGTCCAGGTGTCCATGGCTGGATCGTAGGCATACACGGTGGCAACGGCATGCCAGATGCTGAATCCCGACTGCTTGTATCCACCGATGACAAACAGCTTGCCATCAGCAACTCCGATACCCATATGGTGCAGTCCTACCGGCATGGGCGCTCTGGACCGCCATCGGTCGGTGGCGGGATCGTATTCCTGGAGGGAAGGCGTGATCCCACGATTGAGGAAATTGCTCAAGCCGGGCTGCTCAAACCCGCCCACGACATAAATTTTTCCGTTCAGGGTTGTGACAGCCACCTCAGTCCGCTTCGTCGGTGCAGACTTTGCCGTGTGCCAGGTTCCCTGATCCGCCACCGGCTGCATCGATTGCGCAGATACCGGCGGCACAATGAGCCAGAGCGTAGCGAGGAACGGCAGGAGGGCGACCGGAGAGGTTTCCCTGGAAACATGGCGCAGGATTGAGAAAAAGAACCGGGATCGCATGGCTGGAATTATAGCAATCGAGGAATGGAAAATCTTCGATGGGCATGATTTCCACAGCCGGCGGACCAACCACAGCCGCTTTCGGATCCACACATGAACGTGGCCATAGCAACTCGATGCAGGGCCATGCCCGCTCCATCGGTCATCGTGTCTTTGGACCTGGATGGCGGATACGTCAACGATAATGGGGCTGTTGAAAAAAGCCGCCAGCGGCGTTCTCGCCATTTTTCCGTGCTCACGTACTAGAAGTACGCTCTGCGCGCAAAAATGACTGCGGCCTTGCTGGACAACTTTTTTGAACAGCCCTGAGGCCTCTCATATGCAACGTGCCTGTGGGTGAATATGCCCTTGGAAATTATAATTATTCAACATTCCCATAATGTTGAGAGAGTCGATGGGATGATCGTCAGAAGATTCCGGTTCGCCTGAATAACGTCAAATTCTCCATCCAGAAATGGGTGTTTTCTTTGAAAATTTCCTCCCTCAACGCGATGGTATTTTCCTACCGCCGGCATGGTGACAATTTGGAGGAGGTCGGGTAATCTAGGCCAAATGAGCGGAGAAAAACGACGACTTTTTTCATTAACAAGATGTGACCAGGTTCACCGACCGTTGGTGACACTTTCTTCACCTCATGACGGGATGATTATGAAGCACGTAACAGGTTGTTTGATCGTGGGGGGCTGTCTGGCGCTGGCAGGGTTTCTGGATGGCCCCGTCCTCTCTGCTCAAACACTCCCGGACACGTTCGATCTCGCTTCAGCCGAAGTGGCCAATTCTGAGAAAAATCTTCGTGACAGTGATGGCACCACACTGACCCCCTTCGACCAGTCCAAAGGCAGTGAGG
>JAUIKP010000075.1 GCA_030430725.1 Nitrospiria bacterium | reverse complement strand
CGGGTGCCGGCCGATGTAGGATTTGCCGGATTCAAGCTGACTTTTCCCTTGAAAAACAAAACCGAGCAAACTCAGTTTTTGGTCTTTGCGGGAGCGAGTTATTTTCGGGGCATCGGAAAGGAAAACGTGTTCGGGTTAGCAGGACGAGGCCTGGCAATTGATACAGGACTTCCCAGCGGGGAAGTTTTTCCTTCTTTCACGGAATTCTGGTTGGTACGCCCGTCTCCAGATGCCAAAGAGATGGTGGTCTATGGGTTACTGGACAGTATCAGTCTCTCTGGAGCCTATCAATTTACCATTGTTCCCGGCAGCCAGACGAAGCTGAAGGTGCGCACCAAACTTTTCCCAAGAAAACCCATTCAATTATTGGGTGTTGCCCCGCTGACCAGCATGTTCTTTTATGGAGAGAATACACCACGACCAACCGGAGAATGGCGCCGGGAAGTCCATGATTCCGACGGATTGCAGATTCATGATGGCCTCACACGTGAGTGGCTGTGGCGCCCCTTGATGAATCCTGCCAACCTGGAAATGGATTTTTTTAGTACGGACAATGTACAAGGATTCGGGCTCATGCAACGGGAGGGAAAATTTTCCGGGTACGAAGATCTAGGGGCGCATTACGAACAACGTCCAAGCGCTTGGGTCGAACCAGATGGTGACTGGGGGCAAGGAAAAGTGGTGCTTGTCCAACTGCCTACCCCTAATGAAACGCATGACAACATTGTCGTTTTTTGGACACCCGTAGCGCCCGTGACCCGCGAGACACCCTTAGAAATGGCCTATGATGTGAGTTTTGGGAAGGCCACGCTTTCCCAGAATTCGTTGGGAACCGTGGTCAACACCTTTATTGGAGATGGCAACCGTATCGGTGGAGGAAATGTTCCGCAGGCGTATCGAATCATTATCGATTTTGCCGGTGGCCCACTGAGTAAAATGCCTGCTGATGCTCCCATCAGCAGCCAGGTCACCGCCTTGGACAATAGCGACATCCTGGAGCATTTTGTGGAATATCATGAACAGATACAAGGATGGCGATTATCCATCCTGGCCAAACCTCAAGACAAAAAGCCACTTCATTTACGGGCATTCCTCAAAACCGATTCGGCAACCTTAACCGAAACCTGGACTTATCGCTTACCAATGAATAACCACATTCTGGCCCAAGACAAAGAGTAATGCCCCGATCACTTGCCGAACATACCCTCTCACGGGTTTGTGATTACCTCTCAGCCATGGGGGTGGAAATAACCCGCGACGTCACGCTACGGGCTCTCATCTTGGTTGAGGCCGGACTGGCTTCAGAGCAGGAAGATCCACTGCAATTTGTGATGACAAGAATCCATGACCACTTTGCTCTTCAGAATCCTTCTCTTCCCACCACCGCTCCTCCGATCACACGCAGCAGCATGAGTTTTCAACCATGAAAATTCGTGAAGCCACAATCGCCGAGGCCCAACGTTCGCTGGCCACCCCCAGACGAATAAGCTGGCGAGTTGCGGCAGGGCTCCGGCGTGTCCTGCTGACCGTATTAGTCCTCATTCAATCATTTGTGGCCGCTTCTTATATGACGGCCATCCTTCCCTATCATGGGGGAAATGTGCTGGAGCTGGCGATTATTGCCCTGTTTTTTGTGCTATTTCTCTGGATTTCCGTTGGATTCTGGATTGGTATGTTCGGATTTGTCCTCCGGTGTTTCGGCGGTGATCGATTTTCCCCACTGGGACGCCATACCGCTGCAGAGTTAGCCACTCAACCCCTGGCACGGACAGCCGTGGTCATGCCGATCTACCACGAACCCATTCAGCGGACATTCGGCGGGATCCGCGCAATGTATCGCTCATTAGAACAGACAGGACAGATTGACCATTTTGATTTTTTCATTCTATCCGACAGCCGGAATCCGGATGTGTGGTTGGCTGAACAAGCCGCCTGGCATCGGTTATGTACCGAATTGGGAGCAGGCGAACATCTGTTTTATCGGCGCCGGTCACTGAACCAACATTATAAAAGTGGCAATATTGCCGACTTTCTTCGACGCTGGGGTTCCGGCTATGAATACATGATCGTCCTTGATGCAGATAGTCTCATGGGTGGATCCACTCTGGTCACGATGGTGCAACTCATGCAGGCTGAACCTCAAACAGGCATCCTGCAAACCAGCCCCACCTTAATCAATGCCCGTTCAATGTTTGCAAGGGTCCAGCAATTCGCCAATCATGTATACGGTCCACTATTTACGACCGGCCTTGCCTCCCTACAGCTGGGAGAAGCCGTCTATTGGGGCCATAACGCCATCCTTCGCACACAAGCATTCATGAAACATGCCGGCCTGAAGCGGCTTCCCGGACCTGGACTTTTTCATGGGCCTATTCTCAGTCACGATTTTGTGGAAGCCTCATTTATGGGACGTGGGGGGTATGAAGTCTGGCTGGAACCGGAGCTCTCTCACAGTTATGAAGAATCCCCTCCCACCCTTGTGGATGACCTGCAACGGGATAAACGCTGGGCCAAAGGAAACTTACAGCACATGTGGCTCATGCTGTTTGAACCTGGGTTGCGGCCTGCACATCGCATGGCCTTTTTGAACGGAATTATGTCCTACCTGGCCTCTCCGTTGTGGTTAATCTTTTTGGTGTTAACGACAATTGAAGCCGCACGTTTGGTCCTGTATCCCATCAATTACTTTCCGGAACCTCATAGTCTGTTTCCCCATTGGCCTGAATGGAATCCGGAATGGGCCATCATTCTGGCCAGCAGCACATTGTTTCTGCTGTTTCTGCCAAAAATTCTGTCCGTAATCGATGTCATCCGATGTCGACGGAGCAGACAGCACGGTGGCATCATTCGACTTTTGATCAGTGTCTTCCTGGAAATGGTGGTATCTACACTTCTGGCGCCCATTCGCATGTTAGCCCATAGCCGTTTTGTGTTGGAAGCGTTGCTCAATACATCGTTACGTTGGGCCGGCCAGAATCGGACAGATGAAACCGGATGGTCAGCCGCCATATTAAATCAGGCCCCGGGGACGCTGATTGCCGGGTCCTGGGCTGCATTCGCTTTCTGGCTTGATCAGATGTTTTTTTACTGGTCGCTCCCGGTTGCAGGACCACTCGTGTTTGCCGCACCGACCTCCGTCTTTCTCAGTCGGGTGGGACCTGGTGAACGACTGAAACAGTGGGGATTTTTGCAAGTTCCCGAGGAACGTCATGGCTCACCATTGCTGGATGATGTCTATGCCAGAACCTACCCTCAACTAGAAACATATACTGAACGATCTTCTCCCGCCATACAAGCTATCCTGGATCCGGTGCTGAACCAGGTACATCAAGCCATGGCGCATGCGCATCGAGGTGGCAAAAAACAGGAAATGATCCTCGCACTCCGCAAACGATGCTTTCAGCATGGCCCCCATACCCTCACGCAAAAAGAACTCTGTCACCTGGTACGCGACCGCGCAAGCTTGCAATGGCTGCATGAGCAGGCCTGGCAGGCTCCACCTGATTCCTACTGGGGCAAAGCCCTTCAGAAGCATTTTCAACACTGAACGGCTTTGCCCCGGACCTAAGCATCTCTGGACTATCCACCACCATGACTTTTGCCGGTTTTCTCGTAGGTCCTCCCCTTTGAATCACTTTGAGGGGTACTTATCCTGACTAATAATTTTCCATGGATGAAGGGAACGATCGGACAAATGCGGCCTTCATCTTCAACGATGATGCCATAATTCCAAACTAGTGGGCTGTAACGAATAAATGAGTCATGCTCTATACTGAGATGAATTGACCCTGGATTATGAACATTTTACCGTCTCACCGAATGACACCGATCACACACTGAAGTTGGGTTTCCCCTCCCTCCCGTGCCGTCCTACCTACTCTTGCCGGAATAGATGTGATGCGACTGATCACGAAAGGGCAGTCCAGCAACTAAATGTTTGGCCATCAGGGGAGCCACAAAGTTCTATGCTATGCCTTGCCTTCCCATCCCTGGTCCCTTCGTTAATATTTCCTCCAATGCCGGTTCAGGGAAGATTTGCGACGGAACCCTTTTTCAGTGGGTCTTCCGGGATAAATCTGTGGTGACCACAGAAGTTCTGACGCAGGCGGAATGTGTGGTGAACAAGAAAAGCCATCTGACGAGTTATGAGGGGTGGGAATACCGATAGAGAGTTTTAATGGACTGAATCCCATCTTTCCAACCAATTTTTTTCCCTTCCGCTCTACTTCTAGGTAAATAAGAAATCGGCACCTCTGTCACGCGCCAATTCTTCTGAGCCACTTTCAGCGTGAGCTCCAATTCCAATTCAAACCCTGATTCTTTGAGCGAGATATCGTTCAAGACTTCCTGTTTAAAAACTTTGTAACCGGTCCATACATCTGTCAACGATAAACCCGTCGCAGCATTGGTTAACGCCGTGAAAATCTTGTTACCCAGATAAGAGACCAGTGGCCAATTCCCTTTCCATCCCCCCAAAAACCTGGACCCGTAAACAACATCTGCCCGACCAATTATCACAGGCACTAACAGACGATGATAATCCTCTGGACTATATTCCAAATCGGCGTCCTGTACGATGATAATGCTTCCTCGAACATGACGAAATCCCGTTTTCAGGGCTGCCCCCTTTCCTTGATTGTGTTGGTGAGTCAATACCCGGACTTGAGAAGAATGTGTGCGTGATTCATAGCTTATTGTCTGACATTCTTCGTCCTCTTTAGCTCCCTGACCAAACTGTTCGTAGAGCCATTCCCGAGTTCCATCCGTGGACCCATCATCCACAATGATCAGTTCTTTTGGAATTTCCACCTTTTGCACGCGACCGATAATTGTCTCAATGGTTTTCCGTTCGTTGTAGACGGGAATAACAATACTCACCACCTGAATTTTTTGCCCCAATGCATTTTGAACCGTTTCCGTATCTCTTTCGATCATTGGGGTCATGGTCTCCTATACTCAAAAGATCTCTGGTAGCCTACCATGAACGTTCGAAAAACCCTCTTCATTTTTTGGGGAAATTCACTCTATAAGAAAGTCTTTGATTTTTGACCAGGAAGTCTCTCAGTCATTTGCCCTAGTGATCAATCGGAATAGACGGATAGCACCAATTTGTTAATGGAATTCTCCTCGCAATTGCGATTTTTAAACTTGTCTCAAACACCTCACCTATCCCAACGTCTTTGTCTCATAAGACCCCTCACGACACTCGATCCTTTGGGAAGGATTGTCTAAAACCAGTCCAATTTCAATTTGTTATACTGTTCAACCAATTGGGCGCTCCCCTTGCCTCGTATAGATGAATGGGGCATTTCGACGGGGAATGGAGAGGGCAGGATAAACATGACAGTATCCTCACCACAGGCGAAAGAATATCCAACATCGTTCTGGGAGTGTTGAATAATAAAGATTTTCAAGGGCAAATTTTCCCAGAATGAGATGACTCATCAAAGGCTCCGGGTCGGTTCAAAAAAGTCCGTCCAGCAAGGCCGCAGCCGTTTTTACGCGCGGAGCGTAGGCGTAGTACATGAGCACGGAAAAATGGCGACCTGCCTGCGCGAAGCCGCTCCGGCGAAGGCAGGGAACGCCGCTGGCGGCTTTTTTTAACAGACCCATTCTGTCACCAAACTGCTCATAGATGATTCCATGTATAACTTGATGATCCTTGGAGATATCTTAGAACAATAGGGTTATCAGGTTGTATCTGCAGAAGATGGCGAGAATGGACTTAAACGCGATCAACCCGACTTGATATTTATGGATGTGAAAATGTCTGGACTTGATGGATTCCAAGCCTGCAAACGACTTCGAACGCAGGAGAACTCTCAGCGCACCCCGATTTTTCTCATGAGGGCGCCATCTGCAATCACTCATCCAGACCGGATCTTCGCAGCTGGCGGCTCTGAGTGTTGGCCTAAATCCAAAACCGCCACGGAATTCCAGACCGAACATCATCAATTTTTAATAGAAGATTTAAGTTGGATTGGGTTCTACAGTAACTGCAAGCGGAATTCTGTTGGGATGTGCCCCTAGAGGCGACCTCTATTTTTCAGTGATACGAGAAATTTTCCCATTCAATACACTCCTTTATCTAAATGGATACATGCATCCTCCCCAAGCATACACAGTCCCACTGACATGAGAGCACCAGTACTACCCTGTCCCCATTGTTCTAATCCTTGCTGGAATCCCTGATTATATAGGCCGGATTTTGACATGGCATCTAAATTGCTGTTTAATTTATAAATATGGGGTTTCCTTTAAAATTCTCCATTTTATGATCCTTTTTGAAGGGAAAACCCCACAGAAAGAGTCAATTTAGACGCCTATTTGGCCTATCCACCTTTCACAATTTGGAGAACGTACACATGGTCACCGGTCTACGAAAAAATTCTACTTTTAACCTGTCAACTTGGGGGCAACGCGGAACGGCAGGGTTGGTCGAAGAATGGGAACCCCGAATACCCATTCCCGAAGAAAAGCAACAACCCCGTCAACGTTCGTCCATCCCAAGTCCAGACTCAAACAAACGACCCATGGAGGGAGAAGACCTGAAAAAGTAGATCTCACCTCCCTCAACCTGGATTCATTCAAACCTGTTCTTGAGGCATGTCCCCAGCCGTCCCCCCGGCTCTGCCTTTCATGAATACAAGGCTTGAGCTTTCCGCTTAAAGAGAAACCTTCCAACAAATTTCCTTCCCCTAAGATCTAACCATATTAAAAATAATTTCCTAAAAACTTACATCTAAGAAAAATTTTGGATCAAGGACCAATGGTGGTTTGGTGACGACATATCTTCTGCCTCCCACTTCATTCCAAAGGGTAAGGGGTATCCCCTCAAACAATAAAAATTCGTCAAATGGCAAAAGGCCTGATTAGTAGCTGGTCGTTCCAAGGAAATTTCAGAGGTCTGCCCTAAAAAAAAACAGGATCTGGGACGATCCCTTGTCCAAGCCGAACAACCCCTGCCTACCTTCCAGCGTCCCCATAAAAATAGGCTTCCATTCGTATCTGCTCCCTAGGTTTACGTCATGTACCTCTTTCGGTACTTCCCCACGTAATACCAGTCGAAGTATTCCAAGACCTATGGAGTAATCTCTTTTCATTTTTCTCTTAAAAATTCATTACTTAGATTTCATTCAGGGTTGGTCGGCAGTAACATCATGGCCATCGGCATCAAGGTTGCTATTCATTGGAATCAGGAACGGGTAACAGACGACTGAATTATTAGAGAGGCAACACCATGGAAGGGATTTTACTCATCATTATCAGTTGCGTAAGTCTGTTGGGATTGGTTTCGTTGTATTGGTTATGGAAACCATAGGCATGAACACTCATAAAGAAATCCCCTCCATCCAATACCATGCCTTCCCTCACGACTTGCATGTTCCCTATTAAATCAGTCAAGTGGAATGACTTATTGCTCACATCTCTTAACTGATTTTTGGTACTGGATTTTTTCCTTCATTTGGATGTGAACATTTTATTAGGCTGATATCTTTTGTGATCAAAAAAGTCTGCAATTTTTACTAGCCAATTTTTTTTACAAATTTTGTGGCCTGCAGCTCCTAAAGGAGAAACAAAAGATGGACGACACAATGACCATAAGTCGATCATGTGAAGAAGGAATGTACCTACTTCGGGAAGGCGATTATGTGTGGAGAGTAAACCAAGAGGGGGAGGTGGACTGTGCCGTCCTAGGGGATCCCACTGCATTCGAACTTCTTACCTTCATTCAGAAATGGAAAACCCCATCCCGTCGGATCTTTCAAGACTATCCCTTTCAGGATTTTTCTAACTGAGTGACAGGGCTTTCACCCACCTCCGATTTTCATCAACCTGCTGTTGACTGCCTGGTTCTCCGGACCATGCTGAACACTGACACCTTTTGACAAGCCCACGTGAACAACCTTGAAAGCCGAGACCGTGCAAGATTTTTCGAATCCTGACGGCCTCGGCGACCAAGTCGACATCCAATTGAACATGCTTGGGGATCCGCCCGCAGCTCAATCCTTTATATTGAGTCAGAAACCACAGACACTGTGGAACTGGGATCCTTCATTTACCCATTCATCCCTTTTACTGAACCCGGATGGGAATATATGCCCGATTATTTGAACCATTCACCTCATTGATATCATTGTCCTCATCTACGATAATTCCCAGCCAGTAATTTTGTCCCGCATTCAGAAAATTGGGGATAATCACCGGAATCGTGGTGGTTAATACATCGGCAGGATGAATCGAGCCAAAAGTTCCCCCACCGATACGAGTATCGCCATAACTAATAAAGTCATTCGTTGAGACATAGATTCCGAAGGTAACGTTGGCATGAGTCTGTTTCCCATTATTTTCGATCGTAAATTCCGGCCGCACCACATTTCCTCGATTCACCCGATACCCCGGTTCCCCGGCGATCGTAATACCCGGCAACGTCCCCGTGTTGGCGCTATTCCGGACTCGTACCCGGCCATGACTGGAATACTCACCGCTGGCTCCGGTTCTTCGCCAGTGCGAAGCGGAAACATCGTTAAAGGAGGAGCTTTGTGAGCCATACAGCACCCGCGCCCCATGGGAAGCATCTTCCCCGAAATACGTGATAGCTGATCCCCCATTGGTATGGTGGTGGCGCCAAGAGTCACCCATGACATTGTATTCCCAATTGACATGCATCAGGCCAAGATAGTGTCCCGCCTCATGCACAATGACCGCATCGATGGGACGGCTTGAGCCGGTATAGGTAAAATTCGCGCTTTTGTTTTGAGAGGTCGTCCAGGACCGCCCGGTGGAATCCAGCACAATATCCACTTCATCCAGCCCATAATGCCATCCGAATAACCAGTAGCAGTGGTAGCGCATGCGTGCCTCTCCTGGAGGAGAAATACTTGAGGCCCAAATTTCATTTTGTCCATTGCCACTCCCTACCCCACCGGTTTCAGTCGTGTGGTTGATCGTAAACGGCGAGGGGTTCGTATTCGTAATATTCACACCTCGTTGAGCCGCCTGCAGGACGCTCCCGGCCGGAAAACTTCCGGTATTGATCCGCGCTGTCGTGGAGTTTCCTCCCCAACGCAATTTCTTGCCACTGTCCCCATTACATTCCAGCCAGGATGCTGAAAATGCGGGAGAACTACATAACACCACGAAAATCATGGGTAGGAAAATTTTTGTCCTATTCATTATCGAAGTCCCTCCTTAGCATGAATGTCATAACGCTCTTCATCGCTTATTTTAAGTATTGCCTCATTCTTAGCCTCGAGAGCCAAGACCTCATTGTCAGGTACCTCAAACCGTTCTTTCGCATTAGCCATCACTATCGGCGATTGGGGTTTACCCACCTGCTTACTCCACTCGCGTATGGCGTCAAAAAATACTTCGGGACTCAGCGGTTCTCCGTAGGTTTCCATTGGAATAGCCTCTGATTCTTCGGTGACATCTTTTTGGATTGGCAGAAGCTGATTGCCCAGATTGACCGTCGTGACCTTGGGAGCTTCCCGCTCATAACGAGCCTGCAGTTCTTTCATGCTCTGTCGGCTCTCCCGGATCACGCGATCGATATAGGCCCTCATATCAGGTCGTTCCAACAAGGCTTTAAACGAAGGACGTGGTATTTCCATGACATTGAGATCGAACCGTGGTTTTCCACCAATGCGTAACGTTTTGTGGGCTTCCACCACCGGCACTCCCCAACCATTCAACACCTGATTTTCATGTATACGAAATCTTCCTTCGACACATTCCACCAACTGACAATCGTCGATTTCTCCTCCTTTGACGAACAACACATCGGTTTGTCCAAGGGCAAACGCAGGCGCGGTCGAAACCATATAGACACCACCCTGTCCATCGGCCCCACCGGGAATTCGGAGGGTGACCTTTTTGTCAGGGACTTCCCCTCTCAAAACTTCCAGAACCTGATAAGTCACAAACGTATGGGGAAGACCCTGGGGTTGCTCTTTCGTGGGCTCTGAGTTTCGATATTGGATATCAACAACCTGACCGTACATAATCAAACCGGCTTCACGAACTTTGGATTGAAGACCGCCTTCGCCGACATCATTAGGACTATGTCCCCATGCTGATGAATTGATGGCCACCATGCCTAGCATTACCGCTACATTAAACAACACATTGAGTTTCATAAAATGCCCTTTCTATTTCATTTACGTGAATACGACATTGCAGGAACCGGACGAATCAGTCGTCATTTACGGATCGTCGACCACATTGTGTATCCATTTCCTGCATTGCATCTGAACCTTGTGCGCTTGTTTTCTGGGCATGGACCCTC
>JAUIKP010000074.1 GCA_030430725.1 Nitrospiria bacterium | reverse complement strand
ATGGTTGTCCCGATAGGACTGTCATGAGCGGTGAGGGGAGATCGCAGGGAAGAGAACAAACTCTTTGTTATGTACCCAGGGCCCGGTCCAGGTTGAAGGCG
Organism: Nitrospiria bacterium; assembly: GCA_030430725.1. Classification (GTDB taxonomy): domain Bacteria; phylum Nitrospirota; class Nitrospiria; order Nitrospirales; family UBA8639; genus Nitrospira_E. Next base: position 10,199 of record JAUIKP010000074.1, on the reverse strand, counting down.
GCGCTGATGAGGGCGAGATGCGTAAAGGCTTGGGGGAAATTGCCGAGGGCCTCACCGTGATGGCCGGTTTCTTCGGCATAAAGCCCCAGGTGGTTGGCATATCCGAGCATTTGCTCAAACACAAGACGGGCTTCTTCTAAGCGATTGCGATCCGCCTGCCCTGCGCGGGTCATGGCTTCGACGAGCCAAAATGTACAAAGATTGAAGGTGCCTTCCTCTCCGTCCAGCCCGTCCTGGATTTCGGATAAATTATACCGATAGACCAGTCCGTTGGAGACCAGACCTCCTTGTTCCGGCTTCCGGTTGATGGCATCCAGGGTCCTGAGCATACGAGGGTCGGTCGGGGACACAAAAAACACGAGAGGCATCACTAAATTCGCGGCATCCAACGACGTGCTGCCATATCGCTGGATAAAAGCCTGACATTGTGAGTCCCATCCCTTGGCCATAATTTCTTCATAGATACAATCCCGGGTTGTTAACCAGTGCTCGTGGTCGGCCGGGAAGGATCGTTTTTCGGCCAGACGTAGTCCACGGTCCACGGCCACCCAGCACATCAATTTGGAATAGACAAAATGTTGCTGGCCCCCTCGCACTTCCCATATGCCTTCGTCGGTGCGCTGCCAGTTGTCGCAGACCCAGTTGATCATGCGGCGAAGGTGTTTCCAGAGATCGTAGGAAATGGGTGTGCCGTATTTATTATAGAGATACACGGAATCCATTAATTCCCCGTAAATATCGAGTTGGAGTTGGTTGTAGGCGCCATTGCCCACCCGGACGGGTCGTGAGCCACGATAGCCCTCGAGATGAGACAATGTTTCTTCAGTGAGTTGGTGTCGTCCCTCGATACCGTACATCAGTTGTAAGGATCCGTCAGGATTCAATTCATGACAGCGGGCTTCCAGCCACTGCATAAAGGCTGAAGCCTCTTCGGTAAAACCGATACGTAATAAGCCATATAAGGTAAATGCGGCGTCCCTGATCCAGGTATAGCGGTAATCCCAGTTGCGAACCCCGCCGATCTCTTCGGGAAGACTGCAGGTTGGCGCGGCGACAATCGCCCCGGTGGGCTGGAACGTCAACAATTTAAGAACCAAAGCCGAGCGATGGACCATTTCCCGCCAGCGCCCGGTGTAGGTGCATTTGGATAGCCATCGACGCCAATGCTCGACCGTGTGTTTAAATAACTCTTCCGCTTGTATTTCCGGGCAGGAAAAGGTGGTCTGGGCATGGTCAGGTCCAACCTCTTGCAGACAAAAATCGACCTCCTCTCCTTCTTGAATGGTAAATTCGGTGACGATCATGTTGTCGTCCTGCGTCAGTGGAATCGTGGATCCAAGTCGAAGCGTCAGGCCCGGAGATTGAAAGAGCACCCCATCTTTGGCCATCGTGAGGGTATGGGTATCACGACCATAATTAAAGGCCGGACGGCATTCGAGACGAAAGGTCATCGATTTTCTGATGGCTTGTACCCGGCGGATCAAACCGTGTCGGATATAGTTGGCGGGGTGAAATCCGACCGGCATAAAATCGATAATTCGCCCGACTCCGGCAGGAGTATGAAACCGGGTTACGAGAACATTGGTGTCGGGCCAATAGTACTGTTTGGATTTAACGCCGTCCGGAACGGGAGCGATCTTAAACCGTCCCCCCTTGGCATCATCCAGGATCGCGCAGAACACGCTGGGAGAGTCGAAATAGGGAAAGCAGAACCAATCGATGGACCCGTTCATACCGACCAGTGCGGTCGTCTGCATGTTTCCAATCAGGCCGTAATTTTCGATGGGCTGATAGGGCATGTTCTCCTTCTCGGCGAAAAAGCCTGGGTATTGCTGATCCATTACCTGGGCACAACACGGTGTTGGAAGGCAAACAACCTGTGCCACAAAGGCTTCGTACAGACCTGTACGTGCGCGTCCCGATCAGATGAGTTTCCTATTTATACCTTGAGAACTCGAATAAGGCTAGTCCGGATCATCATTCCCAGGGTCTGAGAAAACCGTGTGTTGGTTGATAGCGTGCTTACGGGCTGCTCCCGAACCTTATCCATTCACCACCATCAGGCATCCCGGGGTGGCTCTGAAGGTATCGAAATGGATGAAAATATCATTCATTTGAGGTACATTGTGGGAGTGTTGAATAAAAAAGATTTTCAAGGGCAAATTTGCCCAGGATGAGATGACTCATCAAAGGCTCCGGGTCGGTTCAAAAAAGCATGCCCTGAGTCTTCCGGAAGGGTCCGTTCAGCAAGGCCGCAGCCGTTTTTACTCGCGGAGCGTACACTGAGTACGTGAGCACGGAAAAATGGCGACCTGCCTGCGCGAAGCCGCTACGGCGGAGGCAGGGAACGCCGCTGGCGGCTTTTTTAAGCGACCCATTGTGCCAATCTTCACCGGGTTGTTTCATCTGGCAAGGAGTAGGGAGTTCGATGTCAGCGCGGGAAGCCTGATGCCTGTCTATCCATCCCACGTTATGATTGAAGGGCAACGCTATACCTTTCAGCGCATTTTGAAAGATGACTTCTTTTCCCGTAACCTCCTTTATAAGAACCAGGCAAATGAAGGGTATGTTCTTAAGCTGAGCGACTTTCGCTTTGTGCTGGGTTGGCTGTTTCGTCCCCTGACGGGTTGGATATCCAGGCGGGAATATCGTATCTATCAGATGGTTGCTGATCTCCCGGGCATTCCCGCTTTAGGTCCGCGCTATGGGAAACGAGGATATTTTCATCGATTTATTGAGGGACACACGCTTCATGAAATTGAAAGGCGCATCCAGGAACAATTCAACCTGGTGGTGGGAGATCCGGCTATGGCCAGATATGCCACATCGCTGGCTCCGGATTTTTTCGACCAATTACGGGTCATTGTTCAGGCGGTTCACCGGCGCCGCATTTTTTATGCGGACTTGAATAAACGGGGTAATATCATTTGTTCAACCGAGGGAAAGCCCTATCTCATCGATTTTCAAATTTGTCTGCCTGTTCCGGTTCGACGGGGTTGGGTGGGCGCGCTGACTGAGACGGTCTTCCAACGGTTGATTCGAGAAGATCTCTATCATCTGTATAAACACAAACACACCTTCCAACCCCAGAGTTTATCCGAGAAGGAACTGCAGTTGGCCCAACGATCGGATTTAAATAAGCGATACCACCGCTACCTTTGGCGACCTTACATTGCGCTGAAGCGACTGATCTATCCGCATGGGAGCAATGAAACGATCTGGTATAAGTGGAAAAAGGAAAAAGACCAATCCCCCCGAATGTCCTAACTCTCTGATCGACGTCAAGTGGCCTCCCACATCATGGATTTCTCTTCATCCGGGATCAATGTCATGATCATTAGCCGCTTGTCGTATCGGAGTCTTACAGGGCTGACTCCAAGGATGTAAATGCAGCATTCCTTTAATTTGCTCCACCATGACTTCCGGCGCTTGCGAAACGTCAATGGAGGGAACCTCGTAAGGTTCTTCAAGCACATTGAACTGACTAGCTAACAGATCGGCTTTCATAAAGTGGTCAGTTCGTGAACGCAGGCGCGAGTGAATCAATGCGTAATTGCCTCGCAAATACACCACGGCGACGTGGGGGTGCCCTTCAGTGATGAACTTCCTGTAAGTTTTTTTTAACGCGGAACACGTAACCACCGCCCGCTGCGATTTGCGTATCAGCTCGTGAACCAGTTGATGGATCGCAGAAAGCCAGGGAACCCGGTCTTCATCACTCAAGGGAACTCCGGCAAGCATTTTGGACACATTCCTCTGGGAATGGAAATCATCGCCTTCGTAAAATGACCATCCGAGACTTTCGGCCAGGAGTTTCCCGACGGTCGTTTTTCCCGAGCCCGAGACACCTATAAGAATGACGATCCATATGTCCCGGTTTTTTGCCTCTCTCATAACCAATTGTCAGGAGCCCATTTCCTCCAGAAGTGAGACAAGGTCATCAGCATGCTCTTCCTCGACAGCCAAAATGCCCTCCAACATTCGGCGGGATGTTGAATCGTGGGTGCCGAGATAGTTGATGACTTCCCGATAGCTATCAATGGCAATGCGCTCGGCCACCAGATCTTCCTTGATCATGTCGATCAGGGAAGTGCCTTCCACATATTCGGAATGACTGCGCATGAGCATTCCCTCAGGTGAGAGATTCGGTTCGCCGCCGAGTTGGACAATCCGCTCCGCCAGTTGATCGGCATGGCCCTGTTCTTCATTGGCATGTTGGAGAAATTCCGCCGCCACGCTCTGAGCATGAATACCGGACGCCATGTAATAGTGCCGCTTATACCGGAGGACACAGACAATTTCAGTTGCCAGGGCTTCGTTGAGGAGCTTAATGACCGTGTCACGGTCGGCCGCATACCCAGGCGTCACCGCGCCTTTTTCGATATGTTCTCTTGCGCGTTTACGTAAGGTTTGTACGTCTGTGAGAAATGGTTGGTCATTCATTCACGCCTCCTAACGTTGGTAACTTGTCTCCCTAAACAGACTTTTGGCCCAGGAACCCTCATCAGGATCCTTCCATGCCAAGCGTGCATGGACGGCCTGCATGATCTTTCAGAATTTTCTCAATCCTGTCTGTTAGAGGACAATGTCCAAAACCTTCATTTTTTTCTGTATTTTATCTAAAATGCGGAAGACTCCTGGAAGAACGCACGGAAAGAGGTGAGTCTCTTGAAAGTTTGTCAGCCAGGGTTCTTTTCAGTGTTCCCTTCTGCCATTTTCCTCTCTAATACTTTTCTGATCTATTCTGCCCAACTTCAAATCTTTGCCTGCCGGGTAAACGTGGCCCATGGACCGCCGGTCGCTGGGACTCAAACATGAATGTTGGGAGTTTCACCTCTTATCATAGGAGGAACGAAGCCATGAAAGCCCTTGTCTATAACGGACCTCATGATGTCAGTGTGGAGGAAGTGCCTGATCCAAAAATCGAGCGGCCAACCGATGTGTTGGTGAAAATGACCACGACCAATATCTGCGATTCCGATTTACATATGTATGAGGGACGAATGCCCATTGAGCCGGGCACAATATTCGGGCACGAGAATCTTGGCGAGGTGATCGAGGTGGGCCCTGATGTTGCACAGGTGCAGGTTGGCGAGCGTGTCTGTCTGCCCTTCAATATCAGTTGCGGATATTGCCAAAACTGTGAGAGAGGGTTGACTGCCTCCTGTCTGACGGTTAATCCGGGAACAGCCGGTGGAGCCTATGGCTGTGCGGGAATGGGTCCGTATCCAGGTGGACAGGCAGAGTACCTCCGTGTGCCGTACGGTGATTTTAACTGTTTGCGGTTGCCTGAAGATGCGCAGGAGAAAGAAGCCGATTATGTCATGCTGTCAGACATCTTTCCGACCGGATACCATGTGACTGAGATCGCCGGTGTCCGGCCGGGCGATTCGGTCGCCATCTATGGTGGGGGACCGGTGGGGCTCCTGGCAGCCTACTCGGCCATCCTCAAAAGTGCCAGTAAGGTCATGATTGTGGACCGTCACCCCGATCGATTACGACTGGCAGAGAAAATCGGTGCGATTCCCATCGATGACTCGAGAGTTTCCCCGGTTGATCAGATCCTGGACCTGACTGCCGGCGAGGGAGCAGATACAGGTTGCGAATGCCTGGGACACCATGCGCACGATCCCCAAAGTCATGAACAGGCCGATATCACGATGAATAATCTGGTACGATCGGTGCGCGCGACAGGCCGAATAGGTGTGGTGGGTGTGTTCCTGCCTGAGGATCCGAAATCATCCGAAGCCTTGGCTCAGAAAAGACAGCCCGCCTTTGACTGGGGCCTTTTCTTGTCCAAGTGGCAGCGGATAGGAACGGGTCAGGCCAATGTTAAAGCATACAATCGTCAATTATGCAATCTTATTGAAGTGGGCAAAGCCAAGCCCTCGTTCCTCGTCACTCAGGAGTTGCCGCTTCGGGATGGACCGAAAGCCTATCGGCATTTCGATGCGCAGGAAAACGGCTGGGTCAAGGTCCTGCTCAAGCCTGCAGTCTGAAATTTAGCTTTGGAAGATTACGGATGACTGGCAGCGAGGTTCCTTCATGTGTGATGTGTCCCGCATGAGCCGAAGGCCGGGGAGATTCAAATCGACCATGCCCGGAGGGTCGGCCTCCGGGCAATTAGACAACGCCGAATTTTAAAATATTTCTTTATACATCCCGAGGCTCTGATTCAGAATGTTTTGAGCCACTTGTTTCTCTAAAAACTCCTCCACCACGACTGCTTTATGTTCAAGAGTCTTATACTCTTCAAAGAAATGGCGTAATTCGGAGATAAAGTGTTGGGGCAATTCTGAAATATCCTTAATGTGACTGACACTGGGATCGCCTGCCGCTACCGCAATGATTTTATCATCAGCCTCTCCGTTATCAAGCATGCGCATGACGCCAATGACTTTGGCCGGCACGATACACATCGGGACGACATCAATTTGTGATATCACGAGAATATCCAAGGGGTCTTTATCCTCACAATACGATTGAGGAATGAATCCGTAATTGGCGGGGTAATACACGGAAGAATATAACACTCTGTCCAATATCAGCAGGCCACTTTCCTTGTCTAATTCATATTTGGCTCTCGTGCCTTTGGGAATCTCAATGATTCCATTCACGAACTCGGGTAATTTGTCACCGGGACTGGCATGATGCCAGGGATTAAAATACTGACTCTTGGCTAATTTGGTCATGGTGTGTTCCTGATATTCAATGGTTGGTGATCGTGGTGAATTCTATGGGAAAGGGATGTCCATATGATTCATCAGATGAATCGGCGCATTCAGCGTCCCTGCACGTGAACTCTGCTGGGCAATTGTTCCGCCGGATCGTGTTCGCCATCTTCCACATTCCGTATCATCCATGTGTTCTTCCCCTTGAAGAAGTCGAATCGTAGAGTTTCTCGCGTCGGTTTTTCTGAATATCCATTCAGGATTCCCCCATCACTCGGTTTCTAATCGCGATGGTCCAGCCTCCAAAGACAACCATTCGCACTGGATGCACTGCCACTCGCTGGAGCCGGTCTTGCTTAGGGGAGGAATGTGCTGAAAGAGATGGGGGCTTCGGCCTGAAGTCGAAAGCCGCATGGCACACTGACCTTCTGTGTCTGATAGGTCGGTCCTGAACGATTATCCGGAAGTTTGCGTCGGCGTTTCGGCAGAATACCGAACCCTCACTCTCCTGTAAAGTACAGAGAAGCGTTTAGGGCTGGAAGAGAGCCCGGCCAATGGTCTAATCAGACTACCCAGAACGGGAATGGTTGAAGACCGACAAATTGTCTCCGGTCAGCGTGTAGGCTTTGCCAAACCCCATCACAAACTGCCCACTCTTCGTATGCAGGTGAAATAGAACAAAGTCCGGCAGCTGCCGTAACAGGCCGGCCATTTTGCCATGCCGTTCCTGATAGTCGTCCAATACAGACTCGTATTCGGAATGATCGGGCGGGATCAGTGTGGCCTCACACACGTAATGCACCCTCGTCCTGGCGAAAATCTGTGATGTCGACTGTTCATCGGCAATGATCATAATGGCGACGTTCCGGTTTGCCAGCAGGTGACGGGTATGTGCGGCCAGTTGACTGACAAAGATGTAAAAGTGGCCCGGAGCCCGGTGCAAGTAGGGCGTATAGCTGCAGTGGGGAATGCCGTCCACCCCGACTGTGGAGAGTTGGAGACTCTGCATACCGTGTATGAGACTGTCGCAGACCGTAGCCGGCTGGTCATCGTTCATAGGATGGCACGACCTCCCTTGATAGGGTTTCAGTTGGAGAGTGAGGAAGCGAACGATGCCCCGCCCGCTTTCCCCCGCTATCGGGCTCTCTGGCACATACGCATAGAGACGAAAAATTCAAGTGATTGCCCGGCTCACTTGGCCATGATTGAGAACCGTTCTGCCCTCATTATCACGTGTTTTGATAGTACGGGAACGGGCCGAATTGTCAAGGCGCCGCCAGACAGAATGGTCGCAAAGGACCTGTGCCCTGGCTGTAGTAATCCGGGAAAAAATGACGGTTCGTGCTGTTTGGAATATGCGCGTTGGAGAGCGGTAGCCGCATCGGACAGTTCAAGGGCAGGGAGTGGTCGCTGTTCGGAAAAAATATACCCTTCTCACTCGATGGCTGGTGTGATACCTCATTTCAGAAGTGATCCGTCAGGTGGCTGCCGTCACAGAGTGAGCGGAACATAATGTGGGCATCCTGGTAGGTCCCATCGTTTTTCTGTACGGCCTGTGGAATGGTGCCGAGTATCTGAAAACCCAATTGCGTCCACAGGCGATGCGCGATGGTATTCTCAGAAAATACCAGATTGAAAATCACGCTTCGAAAGCCGAGCGAACGGGCATGGCCTAACATCGTCTCTCCAAGTAGGCGGGCCAAGCCCTTCCCACGCCATTCCGGCGCGACGATGAACCCCGCGTTGGCCACGTGCTTTGCCCGGCCTGGCCAATTTGCTTTGACGTAATAGGCTCCGGCCAGTTCCAAGGAACCTGTCCCGGTCCGCGCAAAAGCCATCACGGTGCCACAGCCTCCAAACCAATAGGCCTGAAAATCTCCATCGGATGGCATCTGCTCATGGGGATAGGAAGTGCCTTCATCGACAATTACGTTGTACAGCTGGCGAAGCGATTCGATATCCTTGGGTTCGGCCGGCGCCATTCGCACGGCCGAACCATCCTTCAATTGTGTGTCGATGGGGAAACGGACTGGCATCACAAGGTACCATCATGGCCGCCGCTTATTTTGACCGGGTCTCCAGCAGCAAATGATTTTTTGAAAGAGAGAATCCTGTCTGAAATTCGTGGGCGTCTTAGTACCCCCGGCCGGTGCTCCCGCCTTTCATACTGCCCAATGGAAGGGCATCGTAGCGTGCCTTCAGATCCGGATGCTGACTGAGATACCCCTGTACGGCCGGATCATCGGCAAAGACCTCAGGGCTGCGTTGGCGATATTCCTCGATCGTCAAATCATGTTTTGCCAATAACGCACTGAGTTTGGTATTGATATCCGCGCCCATTTCCTTCATGGCCTCCGGCGAGGGGCGCTGACCGTCCCCGTATCCCTTTCCACCCTTAAAGTAGTTCGTCATCATCTCGCCGATCTCAATACGGGCCTTCACGTATTTCTCCACCTCCGCCGGTTCTGTGGCCAACCCGGTTCCCGCGAAGAGGGCAACACTCAGAGAAATGCCGATCATCATGCGTAATAGATTCATGGTCATGATTTCCTTTCAGAATGTGAAAATAAAAGATTGGTACCGTCCAGGCAATTCCCTCATAGCATCGCCGTCCAAGGTCGTGTGTGTCAATTGGCTCAGGCAGGGTTTGCTCCGAGGATGCTCATAATGGATCGTATTCACTGAGGAGGTGCACGACGATGCGGACCAAGACGTCCATTTCTGCGGGGCGACTTTCCGCGATCATCAGGGTCATGGCCACGAGTGCGGCATCCGAAATCAAACGCACCCCGGCGGCATTGGTCAGGACACTGTTGCGTTCCAGAAACCAAAGAAATAACGCAGCCGCGATACGCTTGTTGCCATCCACTAAGGAGTGGTTTTTCACCAGGAAATAGAGTAAGTGGCCGATTTTTCCTCTAAGCTGAGATAGAGATCCTGTCCACTGAACGTGTGCAGGATCGCTTGCAGCCTCCTGTGCAGGCTTTCATCTTTTTCCTGCCCAAGGACGTCCGAACCCCCAAATCGTTCTCGCAAATGATTTACCATGCCAATGGCTTCCTCATAGGTAAAGGTGTAACGTGTCTGGCGCCCTGCCATGGGGGCGGGCACCCGTTGGTGGTCATAATCGTCGAGCAGGTCCAGTGCCCGGCTATACTCGCCTACCATGCGGAGAAGGGCGGTGGCCTCATCGCCGGAAGGGTCCCGGTCTTTTGCCAGGGTCGTCACCAGCCGGACCGTCTGCTGGAGTTCCTCCAGCCGACGCTGGTTGACGGAGTAGCCTTTCACCAGATGATCACGCAATATCTGTGTCGCCCAGATGCGGAACTGGGTTCCACGTTTGGAGTTGACGCGGTAACCGACGGAGATGATGGCGTCCAGGTTGTAGTGCTTAATCGTGCAAGTGACCCGTCGTTTGCCTTCCATTTGAACTACCGAGGAATCCTCGGCAGTTGCCGATTCGTCCAGTTCACCTTCGTGAAAGATGCTCTTCAAATGTAAGCCGATGTTGTCCGTGGATGTATCGAA
>JAUIKP010000073.1 GCA_030430725.1 Nitrospiria bacterium | reverse complement strand
CGCTTGATCATTGGACGGACGAGGCGCCCCTGCTGCCCTAGCCAGTAATCCGATTCCCTGCCCAGTTGCTCCAGGGAATATCGTTGAAAAAATTCTTTCGTGATGACGTTGGTGGTGGCTTCATGAGCGACAGCTTTGACGCCGTTTTCACAAAACTCGGTAATGGCTCGCGCGCCATCGGGATCGGGCCAGCCACAACCCGGGCAATCAAACCCTTGCTTTTGATTGACCTTGAGAAGGGCCTGGCCACCGCGCAGGATGCCGAGTTCGTGTGTGGTGTGTTTGAGGGAAGTGAGAATAGCCGGAATGCCGCCGGCGCTCCTGGAGGGCGCGTCAATTTGAAGGTCGTGAGAACCTTCGATCGGGATTTCCCACGTCGGGGCTGACGGGGCTTCCGGTATGTCGCGTTGTTCGTCCACCTGTGTCCTCTAGTGCTAAAGCCTGGTGAGCTTGAATTCGCCCGGAGTCGTGATAGATCGTCATGCGTTGATGGTCTAAAAACCCCACCAGGGTCATGTTGAATTCTTGTGCCATCTGTACCGCGAGTGTGGAGGGTGCGCCAACGGCGGCCACAAACGGGATGCCGCCCATGGAGGATTTCTGCATGAGTTCGAAGCTGGCCCGACCGCTGACCAGCACCACATGGCGATGTAGGGGAAGGTGGTCATTAATCAGCGCCCACCCCAGGACTTTATCCAGGGCGTTGTGCCGTCCGACATCTTCCCGCATACAAAGTAGAGTGCCCCTTTCATCAAACAGGGCCGAGGCATGACAGCCCCCGGTTTTCTGAAAGAGTTGTTGCTCGGCAGCCATGCGTTCCGGCAGACCGAATAACAGGTTTGGGGTGACGGTAGGGGAGGTGAGATTTTTAATGGTTTGGCCAAATTGATTGTTGATTTTGAGGGCTTCGATGGAAGTTTTGCCGCAGATCCCGCAACTGGAGGTGGTATAAAAATTCCGGTCCATCGTCGTGGTTTTTACCGACACGTGAGCGTGCAGCTTCACTCGCACAATATTGTGAAAGTTCTGCCCTTCGACTATGGGTCCACATGGGCGAATCTGTTTAATGTCGTTCCATCCGGCAATGATCCCTTCGGTAAACAGAAATCCCGCGGCCAGTTCCATATCCTGTCCGGGAGTCCGCATGGTTATCGACACACTTTTTCGTTCCGACTTGCCATTGGCCCAATACTCCAGTCGAATTTCAAGTGGTTCTTCCGTCGCTAACTGCTCGGGTCTGGTGGGCATAGCCGGGATGGCGACATTTGGAAAAAAAATCGTGTCCTGCGTCGAATAGAGTTTGGTTGCCATGCTCCAAACCTCTTTCTCGTTTATTGGCCAACCGCCATTGGTCTCACTGGCATATGGTTATTATAGCTCCCTTCCTTCTCCTATGCACGGCGGAATTCCTTCTCGGTCGAGGAAGGCCTGCCTTGGAGCATTTTAGGTCACGATTAATCATCGGCAATGTCAGACTGGAAAGCAAAGATTCTTGTCAGGTCATGAGAGGCATCTTGTCCTTAATCGCCCCTCACCTCAGATTGATGCCTGTAATGGTTATATTGTACTGGTGCCATAAACTTCTTATCATTGGCTGTCATAGCTCCTAATACGAGAGTGTATGCTCAACAGGGGAACCATGAAAATTCTTTTGACAGGTGCGACAGGGTATGTGGGCGGGAGACTGCTACGTCGGCTGGAGCAGCAAGGCCGGCAGGTGCGGTGCCTTGCGCGACGGCCTGAGTTTTTGAAAGGGGAGGTCGGTCCCGGCACGGAGGTCATTGCCGGTGATGTGCTGGACCCGGCCAGTTTGGCGACCGCGATGAGTGAAGTGGAAGTGGCCTACTACCTCGTGCATTCCATGGGGACGTCCGGTGGTTTCGAGGAAACTGACCGTATCGCCGCCCGGAATTTCGGCGAAGCCGCTTGCGCTGCCGGCCTGAAGCGCCTCATTTATCTTGGAGGGCTGGGGGACGATAGTGAATCCTTGTCTCCTCATTTGCGGAGCCGGCATGAAGTAGGGGAAATCCTTCGTCAATCCAGTGTGCCTGTGGTGGAATTACGGGCGTCGATCGTGATCGGCTCCGGCAGTTTATCATTTGAAATGATTCGCACCCTGGTTGAGCGGTTGCCGGTGATGCTGACGCCTCGCTGGGTCCATGTTCCCGCGCAACCTATCGCGATTGATGATGTGCTGGCCTATCTGATCGCCTCTCTTGATGTACCGCTTCTGGAAAGCCTGATTGTCGAAATCGGTGGGGACGATATTGTGTCGTATGGGGATTTGATGCGGGAGTATGCTCACCAACGTGGATTGCGGCGGATCATGATTCCGGTGCCTGTTCTCACGCCGCGACTGTCGAGCCTATGGCTTGGTCTTGTGACGCCGTTGTATGCACGGGTCGGGCGTAAGCTTATTCAAAGCATCAAATATCCTACCGTGGTTCGCGACCATTCTGCGAGACGTTTGTTTGCGATCAAACCCATCGGTGTGCGTGAGGCCATCGCGCACGCGTTACGGAATGAAGAACGGGAACTTGCGGAAACGCGTTGGTCGGATGCCCTTTCTGCGTCAGGGGACGTGCGCCAGTATGGGGGGGTGCGATTCGGTAATCGGCTGTACGATGTGCGCACGGTGCAGGTGCCTGTCTCGACCCCTGACGCGTTTCGCCCGGTTCAACGGATCGGCGGGCGGACCGGCTGGTACTTTGCCGATTGGTTATGGGCGCTTCGGGGTTGGTTGGATCTATTGGCAGGTGGGGTAGGCCTTCGTCGTGGCCGGCGTAACCCGGAAAAGTTGCGCGTAGGCGATGTGGTGGATTGGTGGCGGGTGGAAGCCATTGAGCCGGGAGTGCGTCTCCGGCTCTTCGCTGAGATGAAGTTGCCGGGACGGGCCTGGCTCGAATTTCTCGTGGAACCTCATGGCGCCGGCTCACTCATTACGCAAACAGCCAGCTTCGATCCCATTGGATTGAGCGGGTTGTTGTATTGGTATGGCGTGTGGCCGGTCCACGAATTGGTTTTTCGGGGTATGGTGAAGGGCATCGCCCGCGCGGCGCAACGATCGACATGACGTTTTCGTAAAAAGGTTTACATGCTTCAGTCTGCAAGCCTCTTGGAGTTTTTTTTCTCCTCCGGCGGGTCAAGGCACATCGGCGAAACATCCTTCCGCTTTAGACGGGCATGTGATGATGACCCTGGTGGATATTTCAGAATCCAGTCAATCCGATGAGGGGAATCTTTATGGAGTGGAGTTCGGACAGCAATAGGTTGTGGTGCAGGCTGCGCGAACGAGCGCCTTGACGTGGTTTCTTTTCACCAATTCCTCATTGTTCATATAATTTCTTATGGACCCGGCGACAATCGAATTGCCGAGGCGGGAGAAGTGTCCCCACTTTCCAACCGTGAGTCGATCTGTGGGTAGCGCAGAGTCAAAGGCAACCAAGGCATTTAATATGTCAAGAACCCGACCCCCTTTTTTGTGTATATGCTCCAGCAGTGGCTCATACCGTTTTCCCTGGTGCCTGCGGTGCCTTCTGAAATCGCCGAGGTCCGGAAAGATGACAATGACCGGTAAGGATTCATGCCGGAGTGCCGCACAATAGAACTCCTCCAGCAGTCTTGTGGTGAGGTGGAAGCCTTCTGAATGGACGGCATAAGACCCTTCAGGTGTCACTACCGGATTGAGCCTTTCCTTCACACTTCGAGTGGCAATTTTCAGGAGACGCATGGAGGGCAGCCGATCCATTGGTCCCGCCAGGTATTTTATTTGATAAAAATAATCATGGGTCCCGATCTCTCGGAGCACGATCTCATCGTGCCTGAGGAGACGCCAATAATCGCTGGTGGTCGTTAAGGGATTATTGAGGAGTACAAGGCTCTCGTTCTCAAGAAGAAATCGTGGTTTGGTATAGAAATTCGTGGCATAGGAAGAATGGTAGAAGGGACGAAACACATTTAAATTACGATAGATGTTTTCAGACATAAATCCAATGAGGACGATGTCAGAATTAAACGGGATTCCGTCCTGCATATACCGCATATATGCCTGATCCAACCCATACGCACCGACGCCGAAATTCAGGACCTCAATGCGAGGATCCTGCTCTTCTAATTGATATTCCCATGTATCCTCGTTTGCGACTTCCTCTCCGAAGGTGAAGGAGTCGCCGAATGCCGAGACTCTTACGACTTCCGGATGAATACGATGAGCAAAATCATGATCGGCTCTGATGCCTTGAGAGTTTATTCTGACGTCCTTCGAGTGAGAATGCGGTTTAGGTGCCCAGCCCAGAACGGGGTGGTGGCCGCTTAGAGGGACACTGTCCTCAAGGCGGCGTTGAATAAGTTGCTTTTGTTTCTGAGAAAGCCGGGAAGCCAGGGGTTGATAGCTCACTCCCTTGCCCTGGAGAAGCCGCAAGCCCAGGTAGGAAATGCCCTCCATGCTGCCATACACCAAACACGCTAAAAGGATGTATAGCCATACAGACTTTTGTTTGATCATTGGATCATTGATGTATCGGGACTTCCATCGCCCTTATTATAAAGGGTATTTCTCAAAAGACCATGACAAAAAGTGCATCCCCCATATCCTCGGCGAGTACTACGCCTGGTCATGACTCAACCTGAAGAGCAAGCCGGAACCCGGGCGATTGAATGCCTTTCAGGCCTTTGGGGGGGGATGAAGCACGTTTGAAAATGGAATGAGGTTATCGTCTTCGAAACGGTTTCATTCAATCGGGAAGGAGTCGGTTTTAGAGCCATACGCCAAATCTGACGGCTGATGGTTTCGCCTCCCGGGTAAGAAATGGCTCATACGGCTTAGAATCCCGAGGATCTCCATTTGCGGCAAACCTGTCAGCTCTGATTGGGACATTCCAATCTGGAGATGGACCTTTGCACGGTACCTAAGAGGAACACCGTCGTCCCGGTGGATGTTTGTCCTTAATGGAAACGAGTCAGTACAATGAGGATTGGCTTCCAATTGGATGTTAGTGTCAACATGAGGAGAGTGTACCGGATCTTATGCCGCTGCAATCGTTTCATCCGGTCGTGCAGGAATGGTTCAGGACCCGGTTAGGTGAACCGACCGAGGTGCAGCGAGCCAGTTGGCCTGCCATTCACTCCGGACATCATTCGCTCATCTCCGCCCCCACGGGCTCCGGTAAAACCCTGGCAGCCTTTCTCACGTGCATCGACCATTTACTACGCCAGGCGATTAACGGGGAGTTGGAAGATGGCGTTCAGGTTATCTATGTGTCGCCGCTAAGGGCGCTGAGTCATGACATTCACAAAAATTTGGAACTGCCGTTGGCGGAGATTAGCGAGCTGGCTCTGTCTGCCGGGTTTTTGGGACCGAGGATTCGTGTGGAGGTTCGGACCGGAGATACGCCTCCCGCCCAGCGCCAGCAACAGCTCAAACATCCGCCTCACATTTTAGTGACCACGCCGGAGTCGTTGTTTCTTTTGGTGACGGCGAAACGGAGCCGCGAACTCTTGTCCGGCGTGGATACGGTGATTGTCGATGAAATTCATGCCCTTGCACCCAATAAACGTGGCGCGCATCTGACGTTGTCTCTTGAGCGGTTGGATGCCGTGACTTCCCGGCGGTTGGTGCGCATCGGCCTGTCGGCTACGCAGCGGCCCTTGGAGACCGTGGCACGATTTCTATTGGGTGAATCCGCGCATCGCGCGAAAACTCAGCAACCCTCTCTCTTTGACTCTTCCCATTGTCACATTGTGGATATCGGTCATCGTCGGCAGTTGGATCTGCAGGTGGAAGTCCCGAAGGATGAACTCGGCGCGATTGCCACGAATGCCATTTGGTCGGAGATCTATGATCGTATTGCCGCCATTGCCGGGCCGCGTCGTTCGACCCTGGTGTTTGTGAACACACGCCGGATGGCGGAACGGGTGGCGCATCATCTGGAAGAACGTTTAGGGGAGAATCAGGTTGCGTCGCATCATGGCAGTTTGTCACGCAAACTTCGTTTACATGCGGAAGAACAATTAAAGACCGGTCAAATTAAGGTGATGGTGGCGACTGCGTCCTTAGAATTGGGGATCGACATCGGTTTTATTGATGTGGTGTGTCAGATCGGATCCCCCCGCGCGATTGCCACCTGTCTTCAGCGTGTGGGGCGGGCAGGCCACCAGGTGGGGGCTGTTCCACAAGGGCGACTGTTTTGTACGACCCGGGATGAATTAGTCGAATGTGCGGCGGTGGTCCGGGCGATCCGGCAGGGGCAATTGGAAATCCTTACAATTCCACCCGCCCCGTTGGATATTTTGATTCAACAGATTATTGCGGAAGTCGCGGCGCAGGAATGGGATGCACGTGATCTCTTTGCATTGTGCCGGTCGGCCTATCCGTATCGGGAGTTAACGTGGGAGAGTTTTGAATCCGTGCTGCAACTGGTGGCCGAGGGATTTGTGCCGGGGCGCAGACGACTGTATGCGTTGATAAGTTATGACCGTCAAGAAGGCCGGCTTCGGACGAAACGCGGAGGCCGGTTGGCGGCGTTGACCTCCGGTGGAGCGATTCCTGAAACGGCGACCTATCAGGTCGTGGCCGAACCGGATGGAACCGTGGTGGGGACGGTGGACGAGGATTTCGCGGTTGAGAGTCTGGCGGGAGATATTATGCTGCTGGGTACGACCTCCTGGCGCATCCGGGGAATTGAAACGGGAAAAGTCCGTGTGGAAGATGCGCATGGCGCCCCGCCCAACATTCCTTTCTGGCGAGGGGAAGCACCGTCCCGGTCGCTGGAATTATCTCAGGCCGTGGCCGACGTGCGAGAACAGATCTTTCATTGGCTTAAACAGGGTGCCGCCCCCGGAGATGCGACCCCGCGGCATTGGTTGTATGAGGAATGCGGAGTTGATGCGGCCGGTGCCGATCAATTGCTGGCCTATGTCGCCGGCGGGACACAGATCCTCGGAGGTGTCCCGACGCAGACCTGTGTAATTGCGGAACGGTTTTTTGATGAAGCCGGCGGGATGCAACTGGTGTTGCATGCCCCGTTTGGTGGCAGGCTCAACCGCGCATGGGGGCTGGCGTTACGCAAACGATTTTGTGTGAATTTTGATTTTGAATTGCAGGCGGCCGCCACCGATGACGGGTTGGTCCTGTCGCTGGGTGAGCAGCATAGTTTTCCCCTGGAGGCCATTTTTGGATTTGTGCATTCCAACACGGTGCGGGAAGTGCTCATACAAGCCACACTGGCGACTCCACTCTTTCTCACTCGTTGGCGATGGAATGTGACCCGGGCGTTGGCGCTGTTGCGGTTTCAACACGGCAAACGTGTGCCGGTGCATCTTCAACGGATGCGGGCGGAAGATTTATTGGCGGCGGCCTTTCCGATGGCGGCGGCTTGTGGCGATAACCATGTTGGAGATATTCCCGTGCCGGATCATCAGTTGGTCCAGGAAACCCTGCGTGATTGTTTGACGGAAGCCATGGATCTACCGGGCCTGCGTCAGGTGCTTGAGCGAATCGAGAATCAGGAGATTCAGGTACGGGTGGTGGAATCGCCTGCGCCTTCGTTGTTTGCCCATGAGATTTTGCATGCCAACCCCTATGCGTTCCTGGATGATGCGCCGCTGGAAGAACGACGTGCGCGTGCCGTGAATCTTCGGCGGACTTCGTCCCCGGCCTTTGACGGGAACATCGGGACATTGGATGCGGCAGCCATTGATGCGGTGGTTGAAGAAACCTGGCCGGTGGTTCGGGATGCCGATGAACTGTTCGACGTGCTTCAGGTTCTGGGATGGTTGCCAATCGCCATGGGTGAGTCGTGGCAGGAGTTTGGGGATGCGTTGCTGTCGTGTGGTCGTCTCCTGGTGTTGCGGGTGCCGGTTGAGGGACTTCCGGAAACGAAAGCCCTTGAGGGTTGGACGACCAAAGAACATCTGATGCGTCTTCAGGCCTTGTTTCCAGAGGCAAATGTGGTGGCCGGTCTACAGAATTCCCGTGCCGTGTCTGTGGGAGATGAGTCGGCCACGGCAGCATCGGCGGCACGTGATGTCGTGCAAGGCTGGATGCCGCACGTCGGTCCGGTGACGGCTGATGAATTGGCCCGGAGATTACATGTGCCTGCACTACTCGTGCAGCAGGCTTTGTTGCAATTGGAAGGAGAAGGTCAGGTCCTTCGAGGTCATTTTCGTCCTTCCTCACGGATGGATGCTTTGACCGGTTCCTCGACGAGAGAAGAGCAGAGGATTGCTAACCATGCCGTTGAAGAAGAATGGTGTGATCGCAGTCTTTTGGCTCGTATTCATCGGCGTACGGTCACGTCATTGCGCCGGGAAATCGAGCCGGTCGCCGCATCGGATTTTATGCGGTTTCTCTTTCGATGGCAGCATCGGGCGTCTGGCACACAATTGCACGGAGAAGCCGGGCTACGTGAAGTGATTCACCAGTTGGCAGGATTTGAAGCGCCGGCTTCGGCGTGGGAACCTTCGCTCCTCACAACTCGCCTGGCTCACTACAAACCCGAGTGGCTGGATCATTTGTGTCTGCGCGGGGAAGTGGCCTGGGGACGTCTGACTCCTCCGGAAAGCAAGGGCACCCTCTTACCTGTGGTAGGGACAGAACCGGGAACAGACGCCTATGCCTTAGATACCGGTGCCGCCGTTCCGGTATTCCGGCCGTTGACGCCGACCAGGCTGGCTCCCATAAGTTTTTTGCGACGGCAGGATGTGAGTTGGATATTGGGTATGGCCAAACCGGGAACATCTGTAGGGCCGCTTGGAATGAGGTTGCATCTGAGTGGCGTGGCGCAAGCCGTTTGGGATTGCCTGGATCGTCGTGGTGCATGTTTTTTTTCGGATCTGACCGGTCGAACAGGACATCTGTCCGCGGAAGTGGAGCAGGCCTTGTGGGAACTGGTGGCCAGCGGGTTGGTGACCGCTGACGGATTTGATCCCATGCGGGCGCTGCTCGATCCTCGACGCCGGCGGGCCGAGGGCAAGGATCGCGCGCGACGGCCGGGGCAGAGTGTCGGGCGTTGGGATCTGTTCCAGGGTGATCCTGGGGCACATGAGGAGGAACCGTCGGCTCGTTCTCACCCGCATGAGCAGTGGGCCAGGCAATTGGCGCATCGTTATGGCGTCGTCTTCCGGGATCTGCTCAAACGGGAATCATTGCCGGTAACCTGGCGGGAACTGCTGGTGCAATACCGAAAGCTGGAATGGCGGGGAGAAATGCGGGGTGGCCGGTTTGTGAATGGTTTTACGGGGGAACAGTTCGCATTACCGGAGGCGGTGGAATCCTTGCGGGCGGTACGCCGTGATATTCAAGCCGGAGCGGAGGAGATTCGTCTTTCGTCCGCCGATCCGTTAAATCTGGTCGGCATTATTTTGCCGGGTGAACGGATCTCCCCGAACACGACCAAACCGATTGTTTTCCGAAACGGTGTGCCGTCTGCCGATATATCCTCCGTAGTCAGTCTGGCTTGATCGAGCGTGTTGTGACAGATCAGACAGGCCGGAAATCCAATCAGCGATCTATGGCATCCCCCGTCATGGTCCCTGGTCTGGTTCTGGCCCTCTTGAGTTGTATCGCTCTCCTTTGGATTCCCGTTCCCACTCATACCATTCTCCTGAAAGCCTTCTACGACTTTTGTCATTTTCCATTATTTGGTGGCGTGGCCATCCTCCTCTTGTATCTGGCACGACAGCTTGGTGAGCCCCGAGGGTGGTCCGTTGGGGGCCAATATGGCATGGCTTTTATTGTGGCCGTGATTCTGGGTGCATTGACCGAAGGAGTGCAGTCGTTCAGTTCGAGTCGTTTTGGGGATTGGACAGACCTTTGGCGGGATATTTCGGGAACTGTGGCGGCGCTGGGATTTTCTGTCACGTACGATCCAAGATGTACCGGACGTGGTGCCATATGCCGGTTGGCTCCAGGAAAGCACCTGGTTCATGCCGGAGTCGGGTTGCTTGTGGTGGTCGCCCTCAGTCCGGTGCTTCTCTGGAGCTATGCCTATTGGGACCGGGCTGCCAGATTCCCTTCACTGGTTCAATTTTCTTCCGCATGGGAAATGCTGTTTGTCAAAGGAAAAGACTGCGTCGTTCAGGTTGTTCCTCCGCCTTCAGGCTGGGAGAAACCTCCGGGCGATACCGTGGGGCATGTGAGGTGCTCCCCGGCACATTATCCGGGTATTCGCCTTGTGGAGCCCTATCCGGATTGGCGAGGGTTTTCGCATTTCCGCGTTGAGGTGTATTCCGAATTGCCCGTCGCGCGATCGCTGACCATCCGAATTGATGATGCTCATCATACTCAGGAATATGCGGATCGGTTCAATCGGGCCATCACCATTTCGCCAGGGCTCAACAATATTCACATTCTTTTGGATGAT
>JAUIKP010000545.1 GCA_030430725.1 Nitrospiria bacterium | reverse complement strand
GGGGGTAAGACGAAGAAATCAAAAATACCTTCTAACATAGCATATCTGTCAAATTCGGGCTAGAGATACCTGCTCGTTTCTTTAAGCTTCTCTAGTTTCTATATCGGATGTCCCTTCGTCAATATTGAGCCCGGAAAATTAAGATTTGTTCGGAAAATAAGGGGCTGTTTGGGTTGAACCTTCTTCAACCGTAGAATTATTGCACACTCCTAGGGGAATTGCCGTGCCTTGAAGTACCCGGATGGTGTCAACAAATTTAACAGTCTCATTGTTCATGGGGCCACGGTGGAGTTTGTGCTTATTGAAAAGCTTGGGTTTCCTCTACTGGGGCTTCTGTTGATGGAACTTCAGCCGGGGAGTTTGTCGAAGGAGTATCACCTAGGGAAGTTTCCCCCGGAGGAAGTGTGTTCGCGGGGGGAGGGCATGTGGTGGGCGCATTAGGATTGAGCGGGTTGATCTGGCAGTTGGCGCTTCCCTTGGCTTCGAAGCGAATGGCTTGGTACGTCTTGGCACCCTTGAAGATATCCTGGTTGTATGGGGTATCGGTGCCGGTACTTCTGACTCCGTGAATATCCTGGCCAATTTTTATCAGTGCAAATTTGTTCCCGGTTATGGGATCATCATAGACCTTTCGGAGGTACCGTTTTGGTGACTTCTTGGTTAACTCTTCAAGGGTTCGTGGCCATTGGTTGGGTCGTGTGGCCTTTTGGATTTCCCAATCCGCCACAAATCGCTCAATGGCGTTCACAATACTGGTCCCGCGAAATTGTAGCTCAGCCTCTCGATCCCTTTGCATGATGACTGACCACTGTTGCGTGACTTCCAACGTGGCAATGGACATGACGACAACCAGTATCATGACGAAAAGGTAGGTCACCCCATTCTGGTTCCCGAGAGATGTCATCTGGTGTTCCGAAAATTCCCTGAAAGATTTCCTCATAGAGTGATGCTGTTTGCGTCTTAGGTGCAGGCAGCAGTGTGGCGGAAACTGTGCCCTTGGGTTGAGTGAGTGTCACTTGCGGATAGTCAGCCGTCTTTTTCCTTTCTCTGTTATGACCACCCATCCAAGAATCAAAAATGCGGCGCCAAAGGTATCGGCAACTAGATCCAATATATCGGCCTGACGTTGGGGGACAAACCATTGATGGATTTCATCGGAAATCCCGAATGCAATGACGCAAATGATCGCGAGGCCCATATTGCCCGCATTGGGGGTTGTGTATTTGAATGCCCGGTAAAGCAAAATTCCGAATACGCCATATTCACAGGCATGTAAAAATTTATCATTAATACTGAAAAAAAAGGAAGGAAGTTGGAGCTGTTGGGCAGGATTGGATTGCGAGGAGAGATACACAATAGCCAGCGCATAGAGGACTACTGGTCCCCAATACTTCAATATCGCTAATGGTTTTGATATGGATTGGGTTGAAGAAATCTGACACGTCCTTTTTGAAGGGTGGGTTATTCGGATGATAATCGGTTCGCGGGGGAGATGAAATACCTGACGTCTTCGATTTGCACGACGGGCAAAATCATCCCGTCCCCTTTCTGATCATGGGAAAAACTGTAGATGAGTGATTCATCGGCAACTAGAGTACCAAAAAAAAGGACGCCAATGGCAATTTTCTCACCATTTCGTTGCTGAATGCGAATGTGTTTGGCCGATTCAAGAGTGGGGATGACCACCAGGTAATCGGGCAATCCCATGGGCTTGAAGCGAACAATACCCCATGATGTGGATGTGAGTTCCGGGCCAAGAGCCACAGAAAAACCCTGGTATTCCGGCATATAGTTTCGGAGAAATCCTGACCACAAAAAGGCGATGGGTTGTTGAAGGATGTTATTGTGGATAAGGCGGGCCTCGTCTCGTGCGCGATTCAGTTGAAACAGGCGCTCGCTTTGTTCCGTGTGATCCAGACTCTGTAAAGCGGACCAATC
>JAUIKP010000072.1 GCA_030430725.1 Nitrospiria bacterium | reverse complement strand
CTGCCACACGATACGTATCCAACGTAATCAACACGGTTCGCCGATGCTCATCCTGTTGACGGGCCAACCCTGCCAACTTGGCAATGGTCGTCGTTTTTCCCACCCCTGTCGGTCCAACCATCATCATCACTTTTTGGCCAAACTGCTTGGACACCGCCGGACCCGAGACGGCTACCCCCTCTTCCATCCGTTCCCACAACAGACTTGTCATCGCCTCACGATTTCCCACACCGGCAGTCCCGAGCGTTTCCACTACTGCGCGAACCAGATGATGTGCAGTCTGAGGATTCATGCCCTGACTCACCAACGACTGGTAGACGTCCATCACATCGCCGGGTAACCCTTCAACCCGTTTGTCCATCTGACTTCCCAATACTTGTCCCACCACAATCCGCAAACCTTCCAATTCTTGTCTCAAGGGCCCTAACACCCGTTCAGGATCTTGTTGTTCTTCTCGCAACCGCTGAATTTCCTGGCGCATTTCATGGAGGTTCTGAGTCACCGGATCGAGCACCGTCGCCACCTGAAGGGCTTCCGAAAAACTGGAATCGGTTTTGGGTTGACCTGGTTGGCGAACCGGCACATCAGGCACGACACGTTTGGCCATGAGGGACTGAAGTGAGCGATCAACACGTGCGGCAGGTGCTTCTTCCACTTGAGCCGAACGATCCACCGCCGCGGTGACTTCAATGACGGATTGACTGAGCAGACCGAACAAACCTCCCCCTTTTTGAATGCGGCGGGACGAGACAATGACCGCCTCAGGTCCCAGTTCGGCTTTGACCGCTTGGAGAGCTTCTTGTAATGAAAGGGCTTCAAACCGTTTCAGCTTCATGTGGCATCCTCACAACTTCAATAGCTTGAATTTGGGTCTTAGGGTCCAACTCGTTTGGAGAAAGTACCGCCAGCGCATGCACGCCCGGCGAAACTAAGCGATACAGTTGGGATCGGATCGACTGGGAACATAACAGCACGGGTTGATATCCTTGGCTTACGACCCGCTCTATGGCCTGACGAACCGACAGAATCACCTGATTCAACAAACTGGGAGGCAACCCACCCGGCTCTCCATTACCACTCGGGCGCATCGCCTCCATCAAACGACGATCCAGCATCGGGTCCAGGCTGATCACCTGTAGTAAACCGTCGGGATTGGCGTATTGGGACGAAATCGTTCTGGATAAATTTTGCCGAGCATATTCGGTCAGGGTGTCAGGATCCTTACTCTGAGTGGTGTAATCCGCAACAGTTTCCAGAATGGTTCGCAAATCGCGGATGGACACCCGTTCTCGTAAGAGATTCTTGAGGATTCTCACCACCGCTCCTAACGATATTTGAGTCGGAATCAAGTCATCCACCACTTTGGGGTACGTCTTAGCGAGGTTATCCAGCAAATTCTGGACCTCTTGGCGACCCAGCAATTCATGCCCATTGGTTTTAATAAATTCGGTCATATGCGTGGCAATAATGGCCGGGCCATCGACGACGGTGTACCCCTCCATTTGAGCCCGCTCTTTTTCTGCCGGGGCAATCCAGACGGCCGGCAATCCGAAACACGGATCTTTTCCCGGCTTTCCTTGTAGGCCCTTTTTGGCATGACCGGGATTGATGGCCAATAAATGCCGAGGCATTAGTTCCCCCTTGGCCACCTGAATTCCCTTCAACAAAATATTGTACTCATGCGGTTTGAGCTGAAGATTATCCCGGATATGCACGGCCGGCACGACAAATCCCATATCAAGAGCCGTTTGGCGCCGGATAGCACGAATCCGTTCTAACAGCTCCCCTCCCTGGGCTTGATCAACAAACGGCACAAGCCCATAACCGACATGCAACTCCATTAGATCCGGAGGGGTGACCGAGTCCACCGATTCCGTGCCGGAAGAGATCGACGGATCTTTTTTCTTGGGGAGTTGCTTCAGACGTGCGGCTTCTTGCTTCTGATGCCACAACACATAAGCGAGGCCGGCGGTCATTGATCCCAGTAACAAAAAGGCGATATGCGGCAGCCCGGGAAGAAATCCTAAAAAAAACAGCATTCCGGCCACCGCAGCCACAAGATGGGGATTAAAAAAGATTTGATCGGTTAAATCACGCCCAAGGCTGGTCTTGGTCGAAACACGAGTCACAATGATACCGGCGGCAGTCGACATAATCAGAGCGGGGATTTGAGCCACAATGGCGTCCCCCACCGTCAGCAGCGTAAAGCGTTTAGCGGCTTCAATAATGGACATCCCATGTTCCAATACACCGATGCCCAATCCACCAATGACGTTGATAAAAATAATGAGTAGGGCGGCAATCGCATCGCCACGAACAAACTTACTGGCACCGTCCATGGATCCGTAAAAATCGGCTTCCTGCGAAATAGCCTCCCGGCGCTTCCGTGCTTCTCCTTCGTCAATTATTCCCGCATTCAGATCCGCATCAATACTCATTTGCCGACCGGGCATCGCATCCAGGGTAAACCGCGCAGCGACCTCCGCAATACGGGTGGCGCCCTTGGTGATCACAACAAAATTGATGATGACCAGAATTGAGAAGACCACAATGCCCACCGCATAGTTTCCTCCCACCACAAATTCCCCAAACACGGCAATGACCTGCCCGGCGGCGGCGGGGCCTTCATTCCCATGCATAAGAATAGCCCGCGTCGAAGCAATGTTCAGCGCGAGCCGAAACAACGTGGTGAGCAACACCACTGAGGGGAAGACGGAAAACTCGGCAGGACGACCGGCATGCATGGTCACCAGCAAAATCAGGACAGCCAGGGTAATGCTAAAGGATAAAAAAAGGTCCAGAAGAAATGGGGGAAGCGGTAAAAGCATAAGGAGGAGCATCCCCACTACCCCGATCGGCAAGAGCACATCCCCATAATGCGCGGGAGTCAATTCGTCTCGTAATTTCTGAGAATCAAATGCCATGGGTGCCTTGATCACTTAACGCGTTCGCAACCGTTTGTCCTCTATTTTCACACGACTTTCCTCAACCTCGTGAAGCGTAATGGGAAGAGAGGGAGGAGGCAGAAGAAAGCAATTCTTGACCAATCCAGACTCTCTACTCGCCACACATGAGGTCTTCACATTCCCTCATGCATTTTCTTCAGTCGATACACGTAGGCCAAGACTTCGGCAGCCGCCTGATACAACGCACTCGGCACCTCCTGACCGATTTTCACCGCTTTATACAGACCTCGGGCCAAACTGCGGTTTTCAATTATCGGCACGTCCGCATGACGCGCGATTTGCTTAATTTTGTCAGCCATAAACCCTGCACCTTTTGCCACCACCACAGGAGCATCCATTTTTCCCTTTTCATACCTCAGCGCCACGGCCACGTGAGTAGGATTGGTAATCACCACATCGGCTTTAGGCACCGCTTGCAACATCCGTTGTCGGGCACGTTCCCGTTGTAAACTGAGCCGGCGCGATCGAATCTGCGGATCACCTTCCACATCCTTCGACTCGTCTTTAACTTCCTGTTTGGTCATCTTGTGATCTTCCGTATGCTGCCACCGCTGATACACGAAATCGATGATCGCCAAGAGAAGCAGGGACCCTCCGACCGACCACATAATGTTCTCCAACAGACCCCATACACCTCCAACCGCCTCCGTCAACTGAAGGAGGGGAAGCTGAAGAATCGCGAGCAGGTTATGAGACAGAACCAGATAGGCAATTCCACTCACGCTCGCCAATTTGAGCAAGGACTTTAAAAGATCGACGACCCCTTTCCAGGAAAAAATACGCTTCAACCCATTAGAGGGATTCAATTTGGAAGGCTTGGGTTTCAAGGCCTCTTCAATCCAAAGCGGCCCCGTTTGGAGAATAATGGCGAGAAAGGCAAACGCCCCAACCAGGAGGCCGAACGGAATAAGGGGAACAAAGGCCTGGGAAGCAATATCTAACAACAAGATATGTGTGGACTGAGCACTTAACTGAAGGGTTCCAGCTTGCGCCAACCACTGTTGGTAATGATTAAAAAATTGAGTAAACGCGTGAGGCGCCCACAGAGAAAGCAGCCCCACACCACCCAACAGGACAAACAACGAGGGCAATTCCCGGGTCATCGGCACTTGGCCCTTGCGACGAGCCTCTGCTAACCGTTTGGGACTCGGTTGCTCTGATTTATCCGCCCCGTCTTTATTCTCAGCCATGCCCTAATTCCTGTAATAAGTCCCACAAGACTGTTTCCATCCCGATAATAAAGTCTTGAAAAACCAAGGCAATGAAGGGCAAACCCAGTCCTAACACCAACAAACCGACCGCAATTGTTATGGGAAAACTGGTGAGCATCACGTTCAGTTGAGGAACCAGCCTGCCAAGAATTCCCATAATAAAATGAACTAAAAATGTGGCCCCCATCACGGGGAAGGCCAGCTTCATTCCCGTGTCGTAGGTGCGTTGAATCACTCCAGTCACATCGTTCATTAGGGGGGCGCTTAAATGGGCGCCAAAGGGGGGAATCAACAGGAAACTACTGCCCAACGCCAACAACACCAAATGATGCCCATCGACTTGAAAGTACAGAAGGGTTGCCAGAATAGTCAGTAGCTGACCAAACACCGGGGTCTCCACTTGGGTGACAGGATCCAACACTCCGGCCATAGCAAACCCTACTTGAAAACCCATCACACTTCCCGCTAACTCCACCGCTGTCATGAGTAAACGCAGGGCCAAGCCTAAGACCAGACCCACAAGCAATTCGGCACCCAACGCGATGACCAGATTTCCGGGTTCCAACCAATTGGGTGGAAGGGTAAACGTGACGATAGGCATCAGGAGAATGGCAATGATCACCGCCATTCCGATTTTGATGCGACTCGGAACGGATCGCCCCCCCAGCAACGGTAACGCCGACAGGATAACGGCCGTGCGCACGAGCACGACCACGAATTGCCACACTTGCTGAATCGCGACATCCCAGTGAACCACCGGTTACCGGACATCCTTCTCGTACATCTCGCAGGTCGACTCCATGGTTTATTGGGTAAACTCGGGTATTCTTGCCCATACCCCTGTCATGAATCCCACAAGAATTTCCACCATCCAGGGAAACATGACCAAGAGCACGACAAACATTGTGGCAATCTTTGGCAAAAAGGTGAGGGTCATTTCGTTAATTTGAGTCATAGCTTGGAAGGCACTCACGCAGAGTCCGACCAGTAAGCTGAGACCCAACATTGGCCCCGCCACAAGCAGGATGGTTTGAATCGCCTCCTGACCGATGCTCAACACACTTTCGGCTGTCATTTCCGTAACCCTTTCAACCCTGCCATGAAGGATAAACGATGCGTTGTGAGGAAAAACCGCGATGCGTGAAGCAGCGGGAAGCGGAAGGGAAAACAAACTGTGGCAACCCGACATCCCATACTTGCCTTACGCCCCAGGATTTACGTCTTACGGATTTTTCTTCTTAAAAACTATTCATCAACGCTCCCACGACCAAAAACCAGCCATCAGCCAACACAAACAGCACCAACTTAAACGGCAATGAAATCATGATTGGTGGCAACATCATCATACCCATGGACATTAAAATACTGGCGACAATCATATCGATCACGAGAAAAGGCACATAAATGAGAAAGCCAATTTGAAAGGCCGTGCGCAATTCACTCGTGACAAACGCCGGCACCAGGACATGGAACGGGACATCATCGGGCGTCTGAGGGTGAGGAACTTTCGCCATTTCCACAAACAAGGTTAAATCCTTTTCCCGTACTTGTTTCAGCATGAACATCCTTAACGGAATCTTGGCCCGATCAAGCGCCACTTCCTGTGTCACCTGCTGTTCCAATAGCGGATTTAGAGCCTCCACCCGAATTTGTTCCCACACCGGCATCATAATAAATAGCGTTAGAAACAGGGCCAATCCAATCATCACCTGATTGGGTGGCGCATGCATGGTCCCCAACGCCTGCCGAAGCAGACCCAGAACAATCACGACGCGTGTAAATGCCGTCACCAACATCAACAGGGCTGGCGCAAGGGTTAAGGCCGTCAGGAGAAAGAGGATGCGAAGCCCAAAAGTCCATGGTTCAGTGCCATCCAATCCGGACACTTGTAAGCTGATCGACGGATCCTTGTTGGCCTGGGCAAAAGCCGAGGTCGGCAGCCCCATGACCAGACTCATACCAAACAGTCGCCACCGGTCGCGTCCTCCACGCAACCCGAAAAAGGGGTTGATCACGACCTCTCTTCTCCCCTCACCCGTACGACGCTTTTGGACAATCGTCTGGGCAGTTCGGAGGTCGTCGATCCTCTTTCGGACTTCCCAAACGTCTGCCGGGTCCACTGCCCCAACAAGGCGCCAAACGGCCCGGCAATCGGGCTCCCAATAGACCGGAGCCGGTCAACCCGATCAGCATCCGCCACTGTCGTCAGTAATGTCATCTCTCGTGGCGACGTCCCCAATACCAACACTTCTCCGGCCACCTCCACGAGCATAATGTGCTTTCCCGTCCCGACCCGGAGTCCGCCTAGAATGCGCATCACCGGATCACCGCTCTTTCCCGGCAATTCCCCGAATGTGCGTCGAACCCAGGCTAATCCTCCAAGAAGAACCAGGACCACCAGGGCCAGGGTGCCCGCCATTTTGAGCGCTTCATGGGTGAGATCCATATTGTTCTCGTGAGGCATACAGCGGTGAGGCCCGAAACGGCCCCTTTCCCCCACGCCTTCCTCCTGACACCAGACGGTCTGACGTCCCTATCGAAGTTTATTCACACGTTCGGTCGGACTAATCACGTCCGTGAGACGGATGCCGAATTTCTCATTCACCATCACCACCTCACCACGCGCGACTAACCGTTCATTCACCAACACTTCCAACGGTTCACCGGCCAGTTTATCCAATTCCACAATGGAGCCCGGCCCTAACTGCAACAAGTCCTTGATCAACATCCGCGTATTACCCAGTTGCGCCGAAAGCACCAACGGAATATCTAAGATGCGATTTAAGTTCTGATCGTGAGACGTATGCGATTGTGGTGTTGGACTGCTGCTACTCGCCGCCACCTCATCTTTGTTGGCCAGTGCGTTCTGTTCTTTTGCAGCCGCTTCCTGTGCTAACGCCTCCATCATTTCCTTTTCAGCATCAAACGTGTTCATATCGATGTTGTCGTCTTCACTCATCGTTCATCTCCAGGTTTCCACCGTCAGTGACTGGCCGGCAGCTCATCGAGTTCACCGGCCATTACTCTCTTGCCAGAATGATGTCGTTGATCTGAAATGATTGGACCCCCTTTGTCGTTCCCGGAGATCCAAGAAACTTTGGGACCCCTTCCACCGTGGCTGTGAGCTGCTGGGTGGTCCCTTGATTCAACCCAATGACGTCGCCAGGTGAAAATTGCATTAATTCTTCTACCGAGATTTCGGTTTCTCCCAGACACACGGACATGGTGACATAGGCTTCCTTCAGCCTAGCCGAAAATCGTTTCAACCAGCCATGGTCCGTTTCAAACGAGTCTCCCTGGAAGCTCACCTGCAGACGTTCTCGAATCGGTTCCAACATCGCATAGGGAAGACAAAGGTGGAGATCTCCAACCGAATTGCCTAATTCAATGCCCAAGGTGACCACAATGACGATGTCCGCCGGCAACACAATAGCGGCCAACTGAGGATTCATTTCTACCCGAACCGCATTGATGAGGAGCTTTTGAACAGGATCCCAGGCTTTTTGAAGATTCCCCAACCCCATCAGCATGACCTTCTTCATCACGCGTTGCTCAATGATGGTAAAATCCTGCCCTTCCGGCTTCACATGGGTCTGCCCCGCCCCCCCGAAAAAATGGTCGACCAGCAAATACACCGTCGCCGCATCCGTGGCGATCATCGCTAAACCGCGAAGAGGCTCCATGGAGATAATCTGGAGATAAGCCGGGATGGGAAGACGTTTGGTGAACTCTCCGAACTTCATGACCGTCTGGTTCGTGACCGTAATCTCAGCGGTTTTACGAAGCACGTCGCTCAGAGAGAGGCGGAACCCACGCGAAAATTGCTGGTGGATGACATCCAGGGTCGGCATTCGCCCGCGGACCACCCATTCCTGATTCCCCAAATCATATGGAATCGGTCCCTCCTGTGGTCCGGCATTTACGGGTTCTTCAGGTTCCGTCTCCACATCGCCATCGGATACTCCCCGAAGAAGGGCATCAACTTCATCCTGACTAAGAATTTTTTCCATGTTGAGACGCGGCGCAAAGAAACAGTTCTGCTGTCTCTTCTCTCCTCTTTCTAATTCCTGACTCCGGACTCCTTACGTTTTTCTGCTCAAGCCCTACTGAATAATAAAATCAGTAAAATACACATTGGCCACTTTCCCTTTACTCATGACGCCGTTTACCCGCGTCATAATTTCTTCTCGAACCCGACGCTTTCCGTTCACTGATCGGAGTAATTGCGATTCTTTACTGCTCAATAACACCAGCAACGCGTCGCGAATAGCCGGGATTTTGTGTTGATAATCGGTTTGGTCTTCAGGACGATCTAATTCGAGTTTGATACTTACTTTTAAAAATCGCAGTTCCTCCCGATCCGCTAAATTCAAAAGAAAGGGGTCTAACTCCATCACCGGGCCGGGCTCTTCATGACCGGTCTCGGCTTTGGCATGCTCGTTGTGCTCGCCTGGCGTTTCTTCCTGGCCCCCCATGAAATACCAAGCTGCCCCTCCTCCTCCACCGATAAAAAGAACGCCCGCTATAATGATCAACAACATTTTTTTTCCGGACCCGGCCTTAACCGGTCCTTCCTCTTTGGAATCGTCTTCAGCCATACCTCAACCTCACACGCTAAGAAATTTTTCGACCCTCACGTTCCCTTTCCAAATTCAGCAACCTTTGTGCCACTCCATTTTTCTACGTAAACACGCTGTCGTTCAGCCTGAAATACCCTGAATTCGCATATGTTTTTTTCACGGTCGTGCCATAAATCGCTGTTACCCTGAACCAGGATGAGACCTACCTTTTCGTCATTTTCCTGGCAAATCGCGGGAACCTTTGACAGGTTCGTCTGTGGGGTACCGGAGGTGTGAGACGTAAAGATCAAGACCTAGAGTGTATGGCTAATGGAGCCATAAAATTGAAACGGATCATTTCTCTTCACCCTTCCCGATTTGCAATTTGCGAGACAAGGATTTCCGCCATTTCCTTAAACAAAAAAAGCCCCCAAGCAGGAACACCTGCCTGGGGGCTTGATCAGTCACATGCTATGTCAAAATCTAACGAGCCAGATTCACCAGTTCTCCAAGTAGATCGTTGGTGGTGGTAATGATTCGTGAATTCGCCTGGAATCCACGCTGCATCGTGATCATATTCACCAACTCTTCACCCAAATCCACATTGGAGGCTTCAAGCGTGCTTGCCGATACTTTTCCAAATGCCCCCGTGCCGGGTACCCCGTCCAAGGGAGTGCCGGAATCACCTGATTGAATAAACAAATTCCGTCCAATCGGTTGTAGGCCATCAGGATTGATAAACCGGGTGAGTCGAACCTGTCCCAAGGTCCGGGTGGTTCCATTATCGAATCGGCCCGTAATCACCCCATCCTCACCAATGGAAGTTCCTGCAAGGGCCCCCGGGCCAAACCCGTCTTGAGATAGCGTGTCGAGAACCAACGCATTTTGATTCAAAGAGGTGCCTTGCTGTAACAGCCCATCAGTGCCAACGCCTCCTTCTGTAATGCTCGTTCCAAAATCAAAGGCGATTGGCTGCTGAGCTGTGGCTCCCTCAAAATCAATACCATTTCCCCCACCGTTGAAATAGGTGGTTGCACTTTCTAAGCTTAAAAATCCATCGGTTGTGTAGGTTAAGGTTCCTTGGGCCACTAATGCATTATTCGTCGTAGCATTATAGTTGGCCGCAGGAAGAGTACTTGTATCTACTTCACCCGGTCCCCCTTGACCCAACACGTTATACTCCCATACATTATCCGCCGTTTTGGCAAAGTATATTTGCAAATCATGCCCGACCCCTCGTGAGTCAAATATCCGTAGAGAAGTATTTCCTGGGAATAGGCCCTTATTTGCTTGTGGATCGAGTACCTGTGCAGTGGTATAGGCATTGACAGGAGCTGTTGCCGCAAGACGCCCGGACATCGCAACATCTGATGTCTGTAGCCCCGGTTGCGGGCTGGTCGTGAGGGTTAAATTGCCAATACTTCCACTCAAGAGTCCAGTATCATCGGCTTGGTCCCCTTGTAATCGCAGACCGGCCGGGTTGACCAGATTTCCTTGTGCGTCGATATCAAACTGGCCGGCACGGGAGTAGAAAATATTTCCGGTGGCATCACTCACACGAAAAAATCCGTCACCATCAATGGCCAGGTCCAAGGCATTGGAGGTCGTCTGCAGCGATCCCTGCGTAAAGCTCGGATCGATCCCCAGCACCCGCACCCCACGACCTTCCACTAAGGCCGTACTGGTTCCACCACCGCCGAT
>JAUIKP010000544.1 GCA_030430725.1 Nitrospiria bacterium | reverse complement strand
GTGCCATATTTTCTGAAAGGGGGAGCATTCCAAATGACGGGGTGACCAGGCGCTAAATCGGCTGCTTCGATAAAATGTGGGCTCGCGGCTGAAATGGGCCCTTTCTTGTAGAGGGCCATCCCAAGGTTGTAATGGGCTTCCGCCAATGTTGGCTGGGCTTGAACGGCTTCTTCGAACTTCATAATCGCAGAGGTCCACCGGTGTTCGGCAAACAGACGATTGCCATCCAGGAGCAGTTGTGCGGCCACTGGAGTCGCATTCCCGGGTGGCGGGAGGGGTTCGTTTTGCGGCGGTGGAGGTGCGGTGGCACAGGCTCCTATGAACCATAAAGCAAAAAGGGCGCTCACCCAAGGACGATATCTCGAGGTTTTGCCGTTCATGAACTAAGTTTGTTGAAACTTCGGTTGAATGCCATTTTAGGGCGCATATGAGTGGATTAAAAAATGGCTGAATTTTGGTCAAACAGGTTGATCCTTTATCTGCTTTGATGTCAGATGAAATACAGACTGGTGATGACCACCGGTGCGAGCAGAGTGGCTATTACGGTTTTGCATATCAGGGCAGGCGCGATTCGTTTCATCACCTCCAGTATCTTAACTAATCTGTATAATAGAAAGCTCTGGAAACGATTCTATTCCGGGTAATCTCATCCCTCGCTCCTTTGAACGGGCTGTCTGTTTTCTTCCTATTGATTAAAGGTATCATGGGTTTAATCTAATCCATCAATAACTATAAGACTCTCCCCATTTTACTAACCAGGCCTCAATGAACCTTTGCCGGTCGGAAAAATGGTGTTTTGTCATCTCTAGCTTTGTGCTAAGCTTTAAGCATCCAATTTTGATAACCGATCAGATAAAATAAGAAATATGGCATATCAGGTGAACACACGTCGTACCTTTCCCACGGTAAGTGGAAAGGTCTGGTTGATCCTCTGGGTTATTTGTCTACCCTTAATTCACATCCATCCAGAAGCCGATCATGCCCATGGGATGCCTGGACATGTTCATGGGGGAACCTTTCACACCGATTTGACCGATTCTCCAGTTTGTGCATATGAGGATCATCGACATCATCATGATTCTTACTCCGCAGGGAAGCCGTTTGGAACTCCTGGTTCCTCAGCCCACCCTCTTCATGGTTTGGAACACTCTACCTATAGTTTTTCTGTCCTCAACTCGTCGATTGATCCCATTATTGAAGGAAATGGGTCATCCACCATTAGTGCTGCCGCAGTTTCTAGGAGGCCGGAGACGCCCGGTACATTTTTTGTTTCGAGAATTGATCTCTTTTTGCCCGACATGCAATTGTTCGTTTTGTCCTATATCCTTTCGCCTCGTGCTCCTCCCTTCCTTTCCCTCTAAATTTTCTTCAAATTTCTGACTCCTCAACACTATGAACGCTCCGAATGTGCGTAGTGGGGGAGATTATTATGTTCCTCGTGTGATTCATGGTCCAATTTCCTGAGAGGTAAGGTTCAAGTTCTTCAGGTCAAACGGACAAATACCCATTTGTGGAGTCAGAAAATTCTGGTCAATCTTTTAAAGAGTCATTGTTGGATCTCCTGGCAAGGTGGAGTGGCAAAATGAAGCAAAAATATTTTGTAGCCATATTGTTTTCTTTCCTGTTCTGTAACCTGCAGTCCTATCCTGTTAAGGCTTCCGAGTCTTTGACTGTTGAGCAGGCCGTCCAGACGGCTCTGGAGGCGAATCCCGATCTTTTGGCCGCCCGCCAGGACCTTGAAGTCGCGCGAGGACGGAAAGTGAATGCCTTTCTGTTCAACCGGTTTAATCCAAGGATCGGAGGCCGGCTTTGGAATCGGAATAACCCGGGGTCAGGTAACGAAATCGACTCCCAGGTGATGCTCCAACAGGAAGTCGAAGTTGCCGGGCAACGAGGACTTCGAAGGGAGGAGGCCGATCGAAATATGTCCCGAGTCGCAGCTCAAATACAAAATCGCGAGCG
>JAUIKP010000071.1 GCA_030430725.1 Nitrospiria bacterium | reverse complement strand
TTTAACTGGATGATTTTTCGATCAAGTTCATCGATATCCTCTGGTTTGGAATCAACTTCCATTCTGATGCGACTTGCCGCTTCGTCTATTAGGTCTATAGCTTTATCAGGAAGGGAGCGGTCCTGAATGTAGCGATGAGATAGATTTGCTGCTGCAATCAACGCTTCGTCAAGTATTTGAAATAAAACTTCTCCTTTTATTGCGAAATATTCTCCGCCTTCTAAGAAAACATCGGGATACACAACAATGGGATTCTTCTTGCTGTAAGCGTTATACACTCCAAATTTGATGGCAAAATTGTAGACTTTATTGATCTGTTTATTCCAAACGGCACCTAAGTCCAATCGATGGTAGGGGAATACGGCACCCTCGGCGGGCGGTTTTTTGTCCATCTCCCCCAAGGGAGACCGGCAGCCATGCGCGCGTCATTTCAGGCGAAGGATTTGCCTTTTGCGGACGTCCTGCACCTCTTTGGCGAGGAGCGGCGGGTAATTACCGGCAACATGTCGGTGCGTGGGATGCTCCAGGGCCATGGGCGGGATGACCGGGGCATCATTCCCACGCTCAACGGGAGTGTCAAAATTTCTCTCGGCGAGGGCTATATCCGAAAAGGGACGATCTTCCCACGTATTCTCGCTCTCTTGAATTTACCCCATGTCCTCCGGGGAAAAGTGGATTTTGAAGAGACCGGGTTTCCGTTTACGAGCGTGACTAGTAAGCTCACCGTGGAAGACGGGGTGTTTTCCTCGAAAGATTTGTTGATACAGAGCCCCATCATGAAAGTCTCTGCTGCTGGCATGTATGATTGGACACGTGACCGGCTTGAAGGGATTTCCGCGGTTAGTCCCTTTGGGGCCTATTCGGATATCTTGAAAGATATCCCTCTCTTTGGACGAATTTTATCCGGAGATCGGAAAGGTATTGCCACGGCGATGTTTTCGATTGACGGACCTTTGGGTGATCCGGAGGTCACCTATCTGCCCATGGAATCCGTCAAAACCGGACTGACCGGTTTAGCACAGTTGGCGTTTGATGTGTTAAAAAATACCCTGACTCTGCCTTATGATTTATTGAATGACTCTCAGGAGGGTGGGGATTCCGCTCCACGGGACGCTGAACGTTCCGGTGTGCCCGGTCCATTATAAGTCTTTCGTCTGTGCCGACGGATGCGTTGGGACCGGTAGTCAGAGAAAAGAGTGAGGGCCGTGTACCAGGAGCGTCGGCTTCATATCGTGTGAAAGGAAATGAGGATGATTCCCACAGTTGAATGGAAAAATAATCATGTTGTGATCCTGGATCAACGTGCGCTCCCCGGAGAAGTGCGGTTTCTTGATTGTACGGGGTATCAGGAGGTGGCTGAAGCCATTCGGAATTTGAGCGTTCGCGGCGCACCGGCCATCGGAGTGACAGCGGCTTTGGGTATCGCCTTGGGTGCCAGACAATATACGGAATCTCATCCTGAGGGGTTTTCCATTTATATGGAGGAGGTGTGTCGTACGCTGGCGGCAACGCGTCCCACCGCCGTAAATTTGTTCTGGGCTGTCGACCGGATGACACATGTGATGACGGGTATCTCTAGGTCATCGATTCAAGATATCCAGAAACGCTTACAGGAAGAAGCTCTGGCTATTCTGGATGAGGATCTCCGGGTCAATCGGGCCATAGGCAGGTTTGGCGCGGCGATCATTCATGAGGGAGACCATATTCTCACGCATTGTAATGCCGGAGCTTTAGCGACGGCAGGATATGGGACGGCATTAGGAGTCATCCGGGCGGCCTGGGAGCAGGGAAAACACATTCGGGTCTTTGCCGATGAGACGCGCCCGGTTCTCCAGGGTTCACGCCTGACGGCCTGGGAGCTTCAGCAGGATGGTATTCCCGTGACGGTGATTACGGATAATGCAGCCGGGGCCTTGATGCGACAGGGTCGAATCCACTGTTGTGTGGTGGGGGCTGACCGGATTGCGGCCAACGGGGA
The DNA here is from genome assembly GCA_030430725.1 of Nitrospiria bacterium. Classification (GTDB taxonomy): domain Bacteria; phylum Nitrospirota; class Nitrospiria; order Nitrospirales; family UBA8639; genus Nitrospira_E. The sequence goes on along the minus strand of JAUIKP010000071.1, from coordinate 8,577 downwards.
TGTGGCCAATAAGATCGGAACGTATACGGTGGCGGTCTTAGCGCATGCCCATGGCATTCCGTTTTATGTGGCCGCACCCTCCTCGACCATTGATATGGGGACAGCGGATGGGAAGGGCATTCCCATTGAAGAACGGAGCCCGTCAGAAGTGACCTGCCTGCATAGTGGTCGGATGATTGCTCCTCAAGGTGTGGACGTTTGGAATCCGGCTTTTGACGTCACCCCGGCGGACCTGATTGCGGGCATTATCACCGAACGGGGTATAATCCCCCCACAAGCCTTGGCCAAGCATTTTCCGTCGCCCTCATCCTGATCGAATGATCCGTCAGATGATCTGAGTTAAGATTTTAGACAGATCAAGGAGGTTATAGGGCTTGGCAATAAAGCCTGAAAAGCCGAATTGGCCGGCATGGGCCATGACCGGGTCGTTGGAATACCCGCTTGAGACGATGACCTTCGCATCAGGATCACGGTCCTTGATGAGGCGCAACGTTTCCTTGCCTCCCATGCCTCCGGGTATCGTGAGATCAAGGATGGTGGCCCTATACGGGTGACCGTCTTGAATGGCCTGGGTATAGAGCGCAACCGCTTTCAATCCATCGTCGGCAAAGTCTACCTCAAATCCAAGGTGCTCGAGCATTTTTCCCAAGACATCCTGGATGTCTTCTTCATCATCCATGACTAAAATTCTTCCAGTGCCTTGCACGAGATTTTCCGGTGTTTCATCATTTTTTGCGGACAGGGAGGTTGAGGCGGGGAGATAGAGGGTGAAACATGTGCCGTTGCCGAGCGAAGAGGTGACGGTCACGTGCCCTCCATGTCGTTTCATGATGGAGTAGGTCGTGGCCAGACCCAGTCCGCTCCCTTTTTGTTTGGTGGTAAAATAGGGGTCAAAGATTTTTTGAAGATGCTCATCAGGGATGCCGATGCCCTGATCCGCGACGGAGACACACACATATCGGCCCGGTTTCAGGGGTAGAACGGTCTGAGCATTCACCAAACAATTTTTGGCGATGACGCTGATGGTCCCCCCATCCGGCATGGCCTGGTCGCTATTAATGACGAGATTTTGAATCACCTGACTGATTTGACCTTCATCGACTTCGATCGCCCAGAGATCATTGGGGAGATGCGTGGTACACCGCACAGCGGACCCTCGTAAGGCGAATTGCACCGTGTCGGTAATAATGGAGGCAACCGATGTCGTGCTTTTGACCGGGGCACCGCCTTTCGCAAAGGTCAGCAGTTGCTTGGTGAGATCCCGCGCGCGCAAACAGGCCTTTTCCGCCGCCTCCAGTCGTTCAATGACTTTCTCGCCTTGTGGTGGCGACTGTTTCGCGGTCACCATTTTGGCCAGGCCGATATTGGCAAATACGGACGTGAGAATATTGTTGAAATCATGCGCAATCCCGCCTGCCAGTAAGCCAACCGACTCAAGTTTGGTGGCCCGCAGTCGTTCCTCCTCCAAACGTTTCCATTCCGTGATGTCCCGTGTCACGATTACCCCCACGACCGTCCCGACGCTGGTTCGGAAGGGATGGATGTGACTTTCAAACCATCGCCATTCGGATTGTTTGGATTGCAACCGGCACACCATATCAATTTCCTGAAGTGCCTTGAGATGAGAATGAAATGACTCGGATAACGATTCCCGTTCTTCGGGATGGATAAAGTCAAAAAAACTTTTCCCCAGCATGTCGGCTGCATCATAGCCCAGGACTTTTTGGCAATTCGGGGTGACATACTGGCATTCCCCCGTCGCGGTGGTTTCGATGATTAAATCATAGGCATGTTCGACAATGGCTCGGTAGCGCTGTTCACTATCCCGCAAGGCATCTTCGGCTTTTTTACGTTGGAGTTCACCGGCCGCCCTGGCGGCAAACAGTTGAATGATGGAATGGGCCACATGGAGGTTGCGAATGGCGACAGGACTAAAGACAAGAAGAATCCCGATAATTTGTCCCGTTTGGCCACGGAGGGCTGTTCCCAAATAGCTAATAATCGACCAGGAGCCGAGTGGCGAGTCCGGAGGAAAAAGGGGGGATTCCAAATTGTCCCCATAGCATCCTTTCACTTTCAAAAGTTCCTCCAACATTGCGGGAGGAGGCGTCCAAGGCATATTTTCCCCGAAAGTTCCATTGGACCAAATGGCGACCGTTTGAGTCTGCGGTCGAGCCGGGGTTTCCAATTCCGCTAATATGGCATAGGGCACATTCAGAGCCTGGCAGAGATCTCTCACCAAAAACCGCAAAAACGCCATACTGCCGGGTGCCGGATCGCTTTGGGCTATTCTCCGCAGCGCTTCATCAATCCGTTTACGTTCGGTAATATCCTTCACCACTGAAATGGCACCCCATTGAATGCCATGGGAGTCAAAGAGGGGATAGCATGAAACGAGGAAGTCCCCGGGCATTGTTGGAAAGCGGGTTTCCACCACCGCGGACAATGCGCCCGCTAACACCGTTTCCCAGGGCGGAGGATTTTGGGGAATGGTTGTGCCATAGTAGGGCGTGCGGTAATGCTGTCCGACTAAGGGGCCGGTTCGCGGTTGGACCTGGTCACGAATGGCTCGATTGGTCCAGACAATCGTTCCTGAACTGTCTAAGATCATGACATGATCCGTGAGAGCATCAAATGCCTGCTCCCATTTCTCGATGGACTGTACAGGGCTGATGGTTTTGGAAGGCTTTTGACGGTTCTTAGTCATGGTGTCTCAGCGGTGCCGGCTCGCACGCCGGCTCATGGGTCTCCAGACACGGATATGGCTACCAGACGACTTTCGCAAACAAATCAGCCAGATTCGGATCGACACTTTTCCCCGCTTCCTGACGAATTCTTTCCCGGGCTTCCGGTACGGGAATTGCTGTTCGGGGCCCATGGCCGGTCACAAAATGGTCGAAAATATTGGCCAGGCCTACAATGCGTGCGGATACGGGAATTTGTTCTCCGATCAATCCATCCGGATAGCCGGACCCATCAAATTTTTCATGGTGATGGCGGATGATCTGTTCGACAGATGGATGAAATGGGAGTCCCTTTACCATTTTCTCTCCGAGAGTGGGATGGCATTTGAGAAGTTCCTGGTCTTGTTCTGTCGGAGCATGCATCCCGGCAATAAGGTGATCATGTAGACCGATTTTCCCGATGTCATGGAGGTAGGCTCCGAGTTGGATGGCCTTCTGTTCCTCCGGCGTTAACTGGAGATGTTCAATGAGTAAAGTGGCATAAAAATTCACCCGGCTGCCATGTTGAACCAGTTCGGGATGTTTGGCTGCCAGAAGGGTTTTGATATTGGCCAGGGCGGATTGGACATCAATCCCGGAAGCCCACAGGTTTCCAAACGCCTGAAGCGCGTCCTGCAGGGAAGAATACCGCCGCCGCCGCTCGAGCGTTTTTTTAATGGTATCGAGCAACTCGGCCACATTGAACGGTTTGAGGATATAGGCGGCCACCCCGTGGCGAATGGCTTCAATAGCAGATTGGAGTGTGCCATATCCGGTAATGATGACGACATCGACATCTTTTCCGTCTTTTCGAATCTGGGAAAGAAGCTCGTTGCCTGACTGATCCGGTAATTTTAAATCGAGCGTGACAAGATCAATGGGGTGGGTTTTCAGAATTTGATGGGCGATGTCAGCCCGATCAACTGTAAAAAGATTGAAATAGGGAGAAAGGATGACCTTTAACGCCTCGCGCGGGCCTTCTTCGTCCTCCACAATTAAAATGTTGGCCTGAGGGACGGAGGGTTCGGTACCAGTTTCCATCAACGACTCCTTTTCCAAGTGAAGCGACCCATGAAGACAGTAAAAAAAATAAATAGTCCATGAGACCTTGTCGGTTCGCTTCTGAGAATGAAGTCGGAGATTTTCCCTTCTCCATCGAAGACGCTATGACGTTTAGTCGCGATTCACCTCCTGAGGACAACAGGGGTTCTTTCTCCACAGCAGATGAGGAGGAAACCAGGGGAGCCAGGGCACACGAGCTGTCATCTTATACTCGATCTGCTTTTAATTGAAATGCCCGATCTTTGACTGTCAGATCTTGAAATAATTGGGTAAACAAGTCTTTGGCGACATGGTTGGTGAGTTCCTCGACATCCTTGGGATCGAACATCATCACGCTGTCGGTTCCATTCGCCCCGAGCACCATCCGGACAGTGCTGCCATCCACTGCATTTTTCGCTTCAAAGGCCACACGGATTTTGACCTCAATATCGGTAAAACCGAAGCCGCTTTTCGCATTGGACTCCATAACCAGAATATCGCCGGTCAGCGTGACATCGGCCGGAGCACTTCCTTCGGGGAGTTCGGACGTTGTCGCTCGCGAGGCCTGCCATTTTTCCTGTTGAAGGTACTCCACGGCAAGATCCGCCATTCCCTCACCAACGTTTCCATTCCAGACATTAAAGTGCGTCGCCCCACCCCAAAAATGTGTACGGGAACCAAGACGGGTCTTCTGCGATCGCTTGTCCTGAAACGGTTCAACCAAAATAGTCAGATCTTCGTTATGGTTGATGGTGCCCTTCATCGTGGACGGGAAGGCATGGGGATTAAAATCCACGGTCTGCCCCGTCCCCTGACATCCTGCGACTCCCAGGCTGACAATGAACACCATAATAAACCAGTTGGCTTGTGTCTTCACTCGTGGGACCTCCATGTAGAAATAGTGGATATCAGATGAGCGTTTGTGCAGTGACGGGAGAGGGATGGTGCTGCCGGCACCCTACCATGTCCGAGCCACACATCCATCCTTATTTTAGACAGCCTAAGAATAATAAACCTGCGGAATTTAATCTAGTCTTGCATGCATTTTCGTGATGAGCCCGCCATTCATGTTCCGGCACACATCCACCTGATGATGGCATGATCTGTCTTGACATTGTCGTAAAGCGCTTGACACTATCATACCTGGTTTGATTGTTAATCCAAAGGAAATTCTTCATGTGGAAGCATAATTTTTTGTTTCGCGCTGAAGGGGCGGTGCCTCTTGAGCAGACCGAAAACGAGTTGTTTCATGATACGGACCCGGCTCTGGATAGTTCAGGCTTGCAAATGGATAAATATATTTCCGTCTGGCTTCAAGGGGATGGCGATGAGACCAAGCCACTTGTCTATACGACCGTGTATGTTCGAACGGCCACGTTAGATCCGGAGAAAGGGGTTGGATTTCTTCAGCCCCTTCAAGGACGGACCCACCAAATCAAAAGCATGTTGTCCTCCGAGCAGAAATTGTATCTTCGGCAATGGTTGTCGAGTACTTATCCGCCGGCCTGGGAAGAGTCTGACGACCACTTTCAGTCCATTTTCTCCGAAAGCTGATTTCTTTTTTTTGCCGGAGGATGGCCGGTTTCTAAGATCAGCCTCACTCTGGCGTGCCGGTACTAGGCGAAGTGTTATTCGTAGGGGCTTAGCTATGGATCTACAGACAGAGGTTCTGATCATCGGGGCCGGTGGCGGGGGAGCTGTCCTGGGCCTTCTCTTAGCCCGAAAAGGGATTGCCAATATTGTCCTGGAACAGGCTGCAGGACCCCCACAGGGTTTAAGGGGGGAAATTCTTCAACCCAATGGACAGGAAATCCTTCAGAGACTTGGGCTATTAGAGCAGTTGCCGGTTCATGCCTATAAACCGGTACGGTACTTTCATTTCCGTCGAAGTGGAGGAAGACGGCTCTGTACCATTGACTATGCGATGTTGCCCCCGCCTTTCAATCGAGCGTTGGTGATGTGGCCTCATGTCGTGCATCACACCATTCTCGATGCTCTGAATCGGGAGAATCCAGAGGGATTGCGGTATGGGGCCAGTTTTCGTTCTCTGCTCCGGAATGGCAAAGGCATTACAGGTGTCCAGGCCGACATTGGGGGCAGCCAGGTAACGATTGAAGCCCAGGTGGTGGTTGGAGCCGACGGACCGTTTTCGGAAGTTCGGAGAGCTCTTGGCATTCCCACGGCGCTTCATCGGTATCTCGACAGTTATCTTGTGGCCATGTTGGAATCACCAACATCACTGGAGGAAGCGCAGTATTATGTGGGGAAAAAATCCATTCTGGGAATTTTCCCCGCTGCCGGTCAAAAGGTCTATGCCTTTTATATGGTCTCGTCGGATTCCCTGAGTCAGGTCAAGGCCGATGGAGTATCGGCCCTTCGGGAAAAATGGAAAACCATTGCTCCGGACCTTGCCCCGATCTTTGACTCCCTCCTTGATTGGAATCAGACGGCCTATATGGGAACCGGAAGGGTCCGGGCGAAAACATGGGTTCAGGATGGGGCGGTAGTCATGGGTGATGCCGCCCACGGGATGAATCCGCATGCCTCACAGGGTCGGATGCAAGCGATGGCAGATGCGGTCACCCTCGCGGAGGTCCTTGATGTATGTCATCGAACCGGAAATTGGTCGGCCGCGAATCTGAAAACATTTGAAACCCAACGGCGTCCCCAGGTCACCATGTTGCAACGTTTAGCTGATGAAGAGGTCTTTTTTTGGAATACCGGAAATCCTTTCCTGGGAATGTTGCGGGACCGCGTGTTCTCCACGATGGATAAAAATCCGCGTTTGCAATATCAAGTGTTAACGGCCACAGCAGGGCTGCGGACTACCTCCCCCTTTGGTTGGATGGATCGGTTTCAAGCTGCGGGCTTGTTACCGGATTCCCGGGCCCATCAGATTCCCAATCATGCCCCGTCTGCGTAATTAACTCCGGAGTCCACCTTCGTCACTCATCCTTTTTCCAATATTTGGCTCGTATCCCATGCTCACATCAATCATGTTGCCGTCACTCGAACTTCCCGAAGACCTGCGGGAAACACTCAACCAATTTTTAACACAGCTTCAAAAGGATTGGGGTGCTGATTTAGCAGGGCTTCTTCTGTATGGCAGCGCGGCCAGGGGGGATTTCATTGCCGGCCGGTCTAATTTCAATTTTTTGGTGCTGGTCCGGGCACTGTCGGTGACCGGGCTCCAGCGTGCCGGACAATTGCATCGCCGATGGGGCAAGCACCAAATCGTCGCACCGCTGGTGATGACTCTGGAGGAATTGTCCCGATCACGTAATCTGTTCCCGTTGGAATATTTTCAAATGCAGGAGCATCATGTGCGCCTGGCTGGCAAAGACCCGTTCGACGCAGGATCTATTGATCGGCAGCAGTTGGCCTGGCAATGTGAACATGAACTCCTGGCCAATGTGTTTCGGATGCGGCAACGGTTTGTCGAAGGAGAAGGACGGGCTGAAGCGATCCGGGCCTTGCTCATGCTTTCCATAACCTCCGTTCTCCCCTGTGTGCGAGGTATTCTGCGTGTCATAGGCCAGCCCTCCAGGGGAAAAGACGTCCAAATTCTTGAATGCCTTCCCCATGCCCTGCAGTTTGACCCTACGGTTCTCCTGGACATCCTGCAGATGAAGCGTGGGATGAATAGTCCGGGTGCCCTTGAATGGCCCAAGGTGTATGAGCGGCATCTTCAGGCTTTGGAGGATTTGTGTAAACGGGTTCAGGCGGTTCGTCAGGAGAACGGCGTATGACCATGTCTCCCAAGGGGCTTGTCGATCCGCTTAGCCTGGTGTTTGTGCTGGCGTTCTCTGCACTCTCAATGGGGATGACTCCCCAGGAACAAAATCTCCCGACCCCCTTGGGGTATGTGAGTGATTATGCCCACCTGCTCGATGAAGAATGGCACAAGCAAATTCGATCCGTGTGCAAAGACCTTGAATCCTCTTCCGGTGTTGAAATGCTGGTGGTCACTCTCCCGAGTATCAGCCCGCTTTCCCATGCTCAGGAGTATGCCTCCCGACTTTATGAAGCCTGGCGGATTGGGACGGCGCAACAGGAGCGTGGCATCCTGTTACTGGTGGCTGTCAAAGAACGCCAAGCGGTGGTGGTTGTCGGGAAGAATCTTTTGTCAGTTGTGACTCCCCAACAGTTGGATGAGATTTCTCTGCAGCATTTGCGCCCCATGTTTCGGTCTTTAGAATTTGGGATCAATATCTACCGGTCTGCCGTATCCCTTTCGACGTTGGCTGTGCGGGCTTCTATTCAGAAGGACCAACCAAAGCCACAGCGATCGGCCGCTTTTTGGATGAATATCGCGGTGGTGGTGCTGATGTTTTATGCCTTATGGCGGTTCACCCGTCCTGAACGGCGTCATCCGTTTCCCCGTTGGAGAAAGGGAGAATATTGGGGAACAGGGCAGGGGGGATTTGGTGGAAATTTTGGGGGATTTGGCGGAGGAACGGGAGGCCAGGGCTTACGTTGATGAGGGTGAATTGAACCTATCACACTCTCCTTGTTCACCATGAAATATGTCGGAGGGATCTTTGGTGAACCGGTTGTTTGCCCTTCCTTTGCAGAATTTTCACACGTTCTGTAGAAATTCTTTTCATGTCGAGAGATAGAGTTGGCACGGTCGAACGCCAAAAGAAAATCGATACCCCCAGGCCAACATGAAGTTGGCCTGGGGGCGTGGTTTATGACAGCATATTGTGATTTTCAAACGTGAGGGATCGTACGACGATTTCTCCATTTTCATAAGAAATAATGCGGCGGGTCGCCGGAAGGTCTGAGTTCCCAATTCTGATATGTGTATCCG
>JAUIKP010000070.1 GCA_030430725.1 Nitrospiria bacterium | reverse complement strand
ATGGCGTCACGGTCATATCCCAGCGCTTGGGCAGCGGCAATCGTCAAAATCGGACGAATGCGTTTTCCTCCACCCAGTAGGCTATACCGCATGGACTCGTACAGTTGTTGGGGATTGGCCGAGAGGAGAGGTACGCTCTTCTCCAAAAACCGGTCAACCCGTTGGCGCTGTTGGTCTAAATAGACTTGAATGTCCACAAAGGAGCGAATAAACGACGTGGAAGGATGGATGAAATCGTTGGTGACCCTATCAAATGGATTTTTGGAGTGTCAAATAGTGAACCTAAAACCTGGGACATAGGCTCGGTAAACGATTGCCAAAAGTTTTCTTCATTGTTTTCATCTGAATTACTCAGTATACTTTTCTTCCATGAGCATTCGAAATCAAGCTGGAGAATGGGAACCCCTTTTATTGGGCATCGAACCTGAAATGTGCGGGGTATGTCACGAAGGCCTGTATCGAAACAGTACCTTGCTCCGTGGAGGATGGTCTCGTTGCAGCATCTGTGAGCATTTCGTCCATTATAGTTGTCTGGCGAGCGGAAAGTTTTCCTATTTGAAAAGACGCCCGCGTGTGTGCCAAACGTGTGCAGACCAGCAGACCTTCCCCCAACCTGCCAGATCCACGCCTTCGGTGCCTACCGAAATCAAATAATGGACCATCAGGAGGTTTCAACCCCAGAAGCTATGGGTTCTCCTCGACTTTCATCGTCATTTCTCCATTTTTTTCTGGCTCCCATCCTTTGTGCATTTAGTGGTTTTCATACCGCCAGCTATCTGTTCGTTGGTCTCTACACGTGGCCTCGAACCAGTCGCGTGCTTGTTCTGACCATTGGTATGCTTATTTTCTCATATGAATTTATTTATAAGAACCATGTGTCACGTCCTACTCCCACATGGAAATATTCTTCTTTTGAATCCGTATTCTATACCTGCGTTCTTCCCTATATAATCGGAGCAGGAGCACTTTTGGGCCTCGCGGGCCTGTCAGAATAGGGCGGCACTTCTACCAGCCCCCTTCAACCGGTATTGATCTGCACTTCTAGAGAGGACCAAGCATGAAAAATGTGGAATTGACGGTCAACGGAACAATGCTAACAATTACGGTAGACCTGTCGAAGGATTTTGGGCCTTCTTCATCGGGCAAAACAACGATCATTGCCTCAACCGAAGGCAATGTCTCGATACCCGATCGAGAAGAAAAAATCGGGCTGAATATTTACAAGAAAAAAGGCTAGCCTTTCTCAGGAATACCGGTTTTTAAAATCTTCTCGTAACACCTGCCCGGTCCAGGATTCTTTAACTTTCATCACGGATTGCGGAGTTCCCTCCGCCACCACACATCCTCCCTGATCTCCACCTTCCGGTCCCAAATCAATGACCCAATCCGCGTTCTGAATCACATCCACATTATGCTCAATCACGAGGACCGTATTCCCCTTCTCCACTAACCGGTCGAGCACATCCAGCAACCGTTGAATGTCCAGAAAATGCAGTCCAGTCGTCGGTTCGTCCAGAATATACAGTGTACGACCAGTGGATCGTTTCGAGAGCTCCTTGGAAAGCTTGACGCGCTGGGCTTCTCCTCCGGACAGGGTTGTCGCCGATTGTCCAAGTTTAATGTAATGGAGGCCCACATCTGATAAGGTTTGCAGTCGGGTCCGGAGTGGCGGAATGTTCACGAAAAACTCCAAGGCCTCAGCCACTGTCATGTTTAAAACTTCTGCGATTGTTCGCCCTCTGTAAGTCACATCCAAGGTCTCGCGATTGTACCGTTGACCATTGCAGGCCTCACAGGTCACATAAATATCCGGGAGAAAATGCATTTCAATTTTTATGAGGCCATCACCCTGACAAGATTCACATCGCCCGCCTTTGACATTGAAACTGTAGCGGCCTGGTTTGTAGCCTCGCACTCGAGACTCCGGTAGTTGCGCGAAGAGATCACGAATGAAACTAAAGAGGCCGGTATAGGTGGCAGGATTCGAACGAGGAGTCCGTCCAATTGGGGATTGATCAATATCAATAAGTTTATCCAGGAGGTCAAGGCCACGGATGTCCCGACACCCCTCAAACACCGGCTTCTTCTGGGAAAAACCCTGTCCCAGGGATCGGAACAACACATCTACGACCAACGTGCTTTTCCCTGACCCTGACACACCGGTAACGCAGGTCAACAGACCCAGGGGAAAGTTTACAGTCACGTTCTGAAGATTATGCTTTTCCGCACCCACGACGGTCAAAAATCCTTTGGCCTGACGTGCACGTTGTGTCAAAGATATCCGGCGGCTCCCTTTTAGATATTGGCCGGTCAGCGAGCTTGGGTGAGCCATCACCACCGAGGGAGGACCATTGGCAACTAATTGTCCACCTCCCACGCCGGCGCCCGGCCCTAAATCCAATATATAGTCGGCAGCGCGCATGGTCTCGGCATCGTGTTCAACCACCACCACGGAATTCCCCATATCACGTAATCGTAACAATGTTTGGAGTAACCGTCGGTGATCCCGCTGATGCAACCCAATACTGGGCTCATCCAGAATATACAGCACGCCCACCAATCCCGATCCGATTTGCGTGGCTAATCGAATCCGTTGTCCTTCCCCTCCAGACAAAGTACCAGAAGGGCGATCCAGGGTGAGATAGCCCAAACCGACGTTGAGCAAAAACTCCAGCCGCTCCCGAATCTCTTTCAGCACCCGCTGCCCAATCATTTGTTCGCGATCGGTGAGAATTAACGCATCCATAAATGCCAAGATATTCCCCACAGACAGATGGGTCACCTCAGCAATAGACTGCCCCCCAATTTTTATGGCAAGGCTTTCCTTTTTCAGCCGACCTCCCCCACACATCGCACAGGGAGTATCGAAGGTCCATTCCTCCCATTCAGAATGACTGGAAGCTTCATACCCAATACCATCACATCCATCACACGCACCATGAGGGCTGTTAAATGAAAAGATTCTTGGGGAAATTTCTGAATAGCTGACACCACATTGAATACACGCCAGGTGTTCACTATAGACCCGAACTTGACCATCTTCTGCCAGCACTCCCACAAGTCCCTGCGCCATCTTGATGGCCGTTTCGACCGAATCTGCCAAACGCCGAGTCACCCCGGTCTCTGCCTTGACGATGAGTCGATCAACCACAATCTCAATGGTATGCTTACGTTGTTTATGTAACTTAATCGATTCCCCGAGATCCCGAATATCACCATCAATACGAGCCCGAACAAATCCAGCTTTGCGAGCGGCCAATAATTCTTTGCGATATTCCCCTTTACGTCCTCGCACAATGGGAGCCAATATGTGGATTTTTGTGCCAAGGGGCAACCCGATTATGGCATCCACCATTTGTTGTACCGTTTGTGCCGCAATGGCATTCCCACAAAGGTAGCAAAAGGGTTGTCCGATTCTGGCAAATAATAGACGAAAATAATCGTAGATCTCCGTGACCGTTCCCACCGTGGACCGGGGGTTGTGACTCGTCGTCTTTTGTTCGATAGAAATCGCAGGCGAAAGCCCTTCAATGGAATCCACATCCGGTTTCGTCATTTGGTCAAGGAATTGCCTGGCATAGGCGGAGAGGGATTCGACATATCGACGCTGGCCTTCGGCGTAAATCGTGTCAAAGGCCAAAGATGACTTACCTGATCCGCTTAAGCCTGTAATGACCACCAACTGATCCCGAGGTATCTCCAGATCGAGATTCTTGAGATTATGTTGGCGAGCGCCCCTAATCACGATAGAGTTGTTCATGGAAACCGAGTATATCATACGAATCCCCTTGACTGTGGCTTCTCTTTGACCAATGGAATTGACCCTTACACAAAAGGTCGGATACAATCTCGCAGGCTTCATGTATCAGTTTTGAATAGACGGAATCGTATCCTTTTACCCCAACCTTATTTTCATTTCCCTTACTAGATGAGGAATTTCATGAAGAATCTGAAAGCAGCATGTATCTGGACTGCCACCATTATTCTGATGAGTCTTTTATCACATTCTCCACCAGCATGGGCCGCCAAATACGAACTAACCCGCAACAGTATTGAAGAGGCGAAGGAAATTAATGCTGCAGAAATATCTCTCTATCGAGTGAAATTAGGGGACCCTGAAGCCACCGCGGTGGAAGCCCTTGTCGAAGCAAGGATTTCCGGTGTTCGGGCAGAGCAAGAGGGTACCTTTATTCTGTTGTGGGATAAAGAAAATCCAACTGGTGCAATGGCAGGAGTCCGCATCACGGACGGGAAAGTAGATCTCATATTTATCAATAATCGATTTGCCCATAAGGTCCGTGGTATCTTCCGACATGTCCTCGGGGCCAAATCCACAAAAGAAATCCGAGACCTACTGGGTCCAGAGGATTTTCCGAATGAAACCCTGATGGGCGCCAAACTCTTGTATGAACAGCAAGGGTTTCTGGTGAATTTCCTTGAACGGCAAGTAAATGTGGAATTTTGTCTGGGCTGTCAGGATCTATTTTCAGGATTCTAGGAAGCTTGTTTGGAGCCGCAGCTTCAACCCACTCCCCAGCCTGTTTTCCGTTTTTAAATCATCTTCCGAACGAGGGAGTCACCCTCCCTCTTCATTTTTCCCAACATCGTCAAGACTGCCGTTTTTCCAATAGTTCTGTAAAGACTAATTCCATATATGGACGACCGGATACTGACCACTCACCTCATAGAGGAAGAGCAAAGCCTTGAGGGAACTCTTCGGCCTCAACGCTTAACGGAATATATCGGGCAGAAGCGGATGAAAGAATCCCTTCGGGTTTGTATTGATGCGGCAATGGGAAGAGGAGAAGCCTTAGACCATGCCATTTTCTATGGACCTCCGGGATTAGGTAAAACCACCATCGCTCATATTATCGCCAAAGAAATGGGGGGCACGATTCGCTCTACCTCCGGGCTGGTACTCACTCATGCGGGGGATCTAGCAGCCATTTTAGCAAACCTTCAGCCACGAGATGTTCTATTTATCGATGAAATTCATCGATTGCCTCCAGCAGCCGAAGAGGTATTGTATCCTGCCATGGAGGACTACCAAATTGATTTAGTGATTGGACAGGGCCCTTCCCTGCGGACCATGAAATTAGATCTCCCGCCTTTTACGCTCATTGGAGCCACCACACGTGCAGGCTCCCTCACCTCTCCTCTGCGCGAGCGCTTTGGGCTTGTTTATCGATTGGATTATTATCTGCCTGCAGATTTGCAGGTCATCATTACCCGATCCGCTAGACTACTCGGAATCCACATTGATGCTGAAGGGGCAGGAGAAGTTGCCAGCCGTGCTCGTGGAACTCCCCGGATTGCTAATCGGTTAATCAAACGTGTGCGTGACTTTGCAGAGGTCAAAGCCCAGGGACGGGTCACGAGATCGGTCGCACAGGAGGCCTTACAATGGTTGGGAGTGGATCAGGCGGGCTTGGATGAAATGGACCGGAAGATACTCTTGACCATAATCAGAAAATTTAAGGGAGGACCGGTCGGTATCGACGCATTGGCCGCAGCAATTCAAGAAGAAAAATCCACATTAGAAGATGTATACGAACCTTTTCTGCTTCAATCTGGATATCTGGATCGAACGGCCCGAGGTCGACAAATCACCGCAAAAACTTTGCAACATTTTGGAGAAAACCCGAATCTCTTTTCAATTGGGATCTGACCAGATCTTCCCTCCTCCCTTAAATCTATTCGGCATTAACTTTTTTCTCTCACTTAAATTCAAAAAGCTTCCGACCCCCCGACCCCTCCTTTGCTGTATTGACGGAATCCGAAAAATGATCGGTATAGTTGGGAAAACTGACAAACATGCCAGGAGTCAGATAAATAATCTGTTTGTCTCATCCATTAATACAACAGTGAGGGCATATCCAAATGAACGTTCGCGGCATGTCATTCCTTCACATTTTTTACAGAAAAACCGCAATATCTCTGAAGTATTTAATCTTGAGTTGTGGGGTTTTTCTGACCCTTCTCATTTCATTGAGTCTGATAACATCAGCCTGGGCTGATGAACTAACTATCGAGTTTGGGGATTCCTGGGTGGAAGATGGCTACATTTTCCATGTGGATATTCAATTGCCGCCCTACAATGTTTATTGCAAAACAACTGGGAGAGGATTCATTGGCTTTAACGTGTACTATGAAGACACGAGAAGCCTGGAAGGAGAGTGGGCCTTTGGTATCGCTCCATGGCCTGAGGGGCTTGTGTCCGACTCCAAAGTGGGGTCACATATGACCGCTATTGCCCCTCAAGTATATTGCACCAGGTTTTCACCCTGCACAATTCAGAATATTCAAATCGTTAAGGCCTGGTGTCCTCCAATTGAAGGAGAAAGTTTTTATGCACAATAAATCCGCACTCTCCAGCATCTTCTTAGAACCCCCCATCAATTTTCATGCTATACAAAAATACCGAAAAGGTATCATATATTGAAATTTAAATAGTTACCCGCTGGATTTGAATACATAGACATCACTATCCATTGAAAAGAACGCTCCGTGCTAACTAAAACTACCTTGCTGGAGCTACAGGAAGATCTCCGGGATCCAGGACGGCTTCCACATCACGCATTCCCATTTTCGCCCGATTTACATATTGTTGGTAGGGCGAGCCTCCGTAGGTTTCAATAATCCGTCGGTAGGTACCCAGAGCTTTGTTGTACTGTTGAGTTACCAAAAAATACTGGGCCAATGCCAGCCAATTCTCCGCAGCTGTTTCTTTGGCTGTTTTGATAATTTTCCATTCCTGCGTTTTTTCACCCTCCCTCATCTGACCTACATTACGGAGCATCCGCTCTTCATTTTTTAACGCAAGTAGCTCGATCTGTTCATTCTCAAACATGGCTTGCTCAACCTGATGGGATTGTAAATGGCCATAAAACATTTCCACATGGCCTTTAATGACATCCGTTTGTTGTTGATACTTGTCTCCTATGCACGCGGAAAGTGTGCCTACCATAAGTAGGCCACAGAACATTTTCAAGTAGACACGCATTCCCATGCGAAAAGCAGAATTAGAAATATCGTTATTCATGTTCCCCTCGCAAACACGATATTGGCCAGCTATTATGTAACCATTCCACCAATTTCCTTTCCAAGATCTCGTCCCTGAAAACCAGCAAGTCTTCCTTTGGGGCAAAGTCCACAAGACTTTCCATGCTTTGTAGGGTACAAACGTTGTCTGATCAATTGCCAAGATTAATGATGACAAGGACCCTGGACTCATCAATTAATGCTTCTTAGGCAACCTCATGAAAGATGCAACTCCCACTCCTGCCCTTAGAAGAGAAACCAGACCCGACGGAACCCTTCCCGATTGAAGTATACTCGGGTATTCGCCGTAATACCCCCTCATATACAAAAACCTCATCCTCAACATTCAATAAGGTGCAGACAGAAACATTTCAACACAGAAATAGGCCCCACACTCTCAACTATCTCATTTTACTATCAGCCTTGATATAATTTTCCACACATCCCTTGAGCCCAGATCTTCCAAGAAGATTACTCGGCCATAAAAGCGCGTAGGTATATCGATCTGTCATCTGTGGATGTCCTTGTCTCTCGCCTTATAATTTCTGACACTCCCATATCCATAAGCCCTGCGCCAACTTGACTCACTTCACAAAGATACATGCATTGGCCCTAGTCAGAATTTCAGATTTTCCTGACCCCCTTACCCGGTAATTTTCGAATCTCATCTCGCCCCAGCTCTATTACCATGTTGTGTCTCCTATTTTCGGCTTGCTCCCAAAATGCCTTTCACGTAGACTTTCCTCGTTTGAATTTCCATACACGATAAGAAACATGCTTCACATATTCTTCTCGTCGCTCACAACAGTTCGACCCTCCCATTATCGTTTGTTGACTGCCTTCCTTGCCATTGGACTCCTCTTGGGACTTTCCGGTTTGGCAATCGGAGAAACCACTCCCCCCCCCGACGAAGTGAATGATCATATCGCTCATATCGCCAGCATGGCCAAACCCTCCCCACAAGTTGCCATTCCTGAAGGAGTATTTTTGATGGGCACCAATCGTCGGGACGATCTTCGGCATAGCCTTGAAATGCATTATGACGACACGGAATTTCCTCAACGTCAGATTTGGGTAGATAGATTTCTCATGGATCGCTATGAAGCCAACTTAAGCGAATATCTGGCATTTCTGCTCACAACCAACATGCCCGTCTCTCAGGAATTACGGGGACTGATTTGGCATCTCATTAGTGTGCATTTCATCCCTGATCAAGCACTTGCTTCCTGGCCGGCCCTCTACATCACATGGGAAGAAGCCAAAGCATTTTGCGAACATCATAATAAGAGACTGCCGTCGGAAGCTGAATGGGAGAAAGCAGCAAGAGGGGAATCTGCCCGCATCTTTCCGTGGGGGGAAATGGACCCGACAGCCGACTTAGCCGTATTCGGGCAATACCACGTCCATGAAATTCCCCTGGTTGCAACCGTGGATAGCTTCGAGGAAGGTCAAAGTATTTACAAGGTATTGCATTTGGCTGGCAATATCGCGGAATGGGTTAATGATTGGCTGGGACCAGATTATTACCCCATCATGCCAGAAAAGAATCCGCCAGGACCCAAGTCGGGGCGCTATAAGGTTGTACGTGGTGGTTCATGGAAAAGTCGGCCGGTCATGTTGCGGACAGCGACGCGGGGAGGCGCCATACCGGATGAACGTTCCGCAAATATCGGCTTCCGTTGTGCTCAATCTACCCCCTAACAAAGTTGATTCTCTCATCAATTGTTCAAAAGCCTGTCCTCCCGCCAGCCATGCAACAGGATTAGGGGCAGGGAGGCTAAAGCCTCTCTGCCCTGGTATCAAATATGGTGACCGAATTAATGTGTAGGAGTATGAGTCACAGTAAGATTGAAATGCGCGTCTGAATATCCCCGAACCTTAACATGGACGGCAGTCCCATTGGTTGGCACATCAAGAACGCACTTTTCTTCCGCACCAGAAAGATAAGGACGGCAATCATAGCCGGTTGTTGTCGGCTCCTGATTGAACCGAACATAGAGATCTGGATCACCAGGATTAGCTTCTCCATGCATAACCACATCCACTAATGTTCCTGGAACCACCATAAAGGGGCCATAAGTTTTTTCCGCATTTTTAGCCACATTTTGTCCGACAAAAGTTTCCGTTTTGGGTCCGCAGGCAATAGGTCCCGGCGGTTCATCTGGTCCCTGGCAAATCGAGGTATCAATGGTGAATCCCTGGGCAGGGCCATACAAACACGCCGCCCCGTTATTATCGATGTGGGTCAAGGTTAGTGACCAATCCCCTTTGCCGTTACATTGCGGATAATGCATGACCGAAAAGGCATCGTAACTGGTTAACGGCCGCCAATTATTGTCCTCAAAACACGTACCCGAATCCGGGCGGGTGTGTTCATGCCGGAATCCAATCGTATGACCTAATTCATGTCGCAATATCCCTTGTAGGGACAGCTTCCCATTTGGATCCAATTGAAAAGAACTATTATCTACCAAGACATTTCGTGAGGACCGCTGTTCGTTGGGGAAAAAGGCTCGAGCCAGATATTGGCCATTCACATTGACCGGTCGCACATCAAAAACCACATTCGGGTTAGATGCCGTGCAAGAATCATCCTCTCCCCCCACATAAATGAAATCAACCGCAGCCACCGCCTCCCATGCGTTTCCGGCAGCCTCCATGTCGGCCTTCATTTTTTCATAGTTCGCGCCAAATGTTTTACTGACGCAGTAGGTCAGCTGCCGTTTTTCTACTGAATTCCAAACGGTGTCCTGACCATTGACTTGATGAACGGTTAATTTCGTACGAGCCCCTTGTCGAGAGTTGCCCGATTCCTTTATACGGGTTTCAAAAAATTCCTGCAGGAGTTTTTCATTGAGAATCGGGGTATCACCGTTCACAATAAATTTTCCACCTTCAAATGGTTCCTTATACGTTTGGGCTTTAAACTCCTCAAAAGTCTTGGTTTTCCATTCGTCTCGTTTCTGTTTTGCGTTATCCGACAAAATTTGCTTACCCTGGTCCGGAGAATTTTTGGGCCCACCGTCAACAGTTGGGACTGGAGTTGTGTGGAGTTGGGAACAGGCAGCCAATCCGATGACCATTCCTACCACCATCAATGTCCGATTGAGAAAGACTTGGCGACTTTTCATAATTCCACTCCTTCGAATGTAATGATGATCCTCCTTGCTGATCTATAAGAGAACTAGGGAGAGTAGATGGCGTATACCCCAAAAACAGGTTCATGGAGGATAGAAGATGATCATGGGGGACATAGCTCAACGTTTACGTTGATCAAATCCACTCCCTCGCCCAGTTGCCGAAGTTTCTCAATCATTGAATGAGCCGATTCCGCATCAGAAAATTCCGCGCAGAGCCTAGTCTCCCCTTCTATTCCAATACGTTGCTCAACCATTCGCCGGACCTCCCCACGTTCCTGGGCAGACTTGAGAAGGGTGCGAGAGTGGGACAGCACCTCTCTGGCATGATCAGGTACACCTTTCCCACGCGAAAGAGCATAAACCGCAATACTTTGTGGAGCAGGAGCTAGGGTTTCCGGAGG
>JAUIKP010000069.1 GCA_030430725.1 Nitrospiria bacterium | reverse complement strand
ACGGTGATTTTGGTCACGCACCATGTCCATGAAATTCCTCCGGAGATTGAGCGGGTCATGTTGTTGAAACAGGGTCGCATCACGGAAGATGGTCGTAAGGTGGACGTTCTGAATGATCGCAGCTTGTCTGCCCTCTTTGAGACGCCGGTTCATCTTCTTCATGATCATGGATGGTTTCAGATTGTTCCGGCCTTACCCGGATAAGGTCGGGTCATGAAGACCCTTTAATGGGCTGAGGATGACATTGCCTTCCGGGTCGTGTTCTATTCCCTATAGACTTCTCGTTCATCCGGGATGGTCAGGTCAGAAGAGTTTCCATGTTTTTATATTATGGGTTAAGGAAAGAAAACGGATATGGTTGACGGGTTTCTCCTCTTTACGGTCTTGGATGTATGGCGAATGGTGTTGCCGTTAGGGTTGACGCTTCTATTACTAATGACCGCCCTGTGGGATCGATGGCAGAGCGATTCCCCACATCAAGACCTGCGCGATGTTCTCCATCCCCTGGTCCTTCGCTTAACGCTGGGTTTATTGGTGTTGTCCGGTACTATCGGTCTACTTGTGCCCGCCATCCTTGGTTATCCGCTGCCGGAGACTCACATTGCCCGGGGACCGTGGAGTTATGAAGAAATACTGGGTTTTGTGTTGGGAGCCATCTGCCTTTGGAAATCCCAGCCGGAGGAAAATCCTGGTGGAAATTCAGGCTTGGTCTGGCTAGGCTGTACCAGCATGCTCTTTTGGGGAGCGGGTATGGTATGGGTTGGGCGATGGGATGTGATGGCTCATGCAGGGTATGTAGGCGGTGGGTGGTTTCTCCTTGAATGGTCGACTGTGGATTGGACTCGGGTCATTCCGAAAAGTCTACATCTCCTTTTTGCCAGCTTGGCTTCAGGGGGATTGGTCGTGACTTTGCTGGGTTTGCTCGGATGGTCCGGTGCGTCGAATGGATCCGCCTCAACCGTTCCATCCCGCCTCCTTCCTTCTGATGAGCGTGTTCGTTTTGGAGTGGGATGGATGTTAACCGGGCTGGTTCCGCAAGTGCTGATCGGGCCCTGGTTGTTTCTCGTCTTGAATGAGGCGCCGAGGGGAGGACTGATTGACGGGGCAAGTTTGTCCTCTGCATTTTTCTTTGTGGGGGTCACGACTGCGTTGCTGGCCATGGTCTTTTTGAATGCATCATTTATGGTGCCGCAAGTCAAAGGGCTTGTTTGGGGAGGGCTCATTTGTACGGGAATCACACTGGTGCTGATGGGGATGATTCGGTATACGATGTTCCTGGGCACCTTGCAGGCACAGGGGATTCCCATCGCGATTGGAAATCTGACACTGTTTCATCTTTTGACCGTTTTAGTCCTGACAGGTCTTGTTGGAGCGATTCTCGTTCGTTGGTGCGTATGGCCCCTTACTGTTCTTCAAACAGGGTCAAACCGTGCCGGAGACTAGACAAATCTTGGTGAGCAATTTAAGGTAGGAACATGCATATTTCAGAAGTGTTGCGAACGTATAATCCTGCGATTAGTTTTGAGTTTTTTCCCCCAAAAACGGAACGGGGGTTTCAGGAACTCTTTGACGCGATTTCGGCTCTCATGCCGTTAAAGCCTGCGTATGTCAGTGTAACCTATGGTGCCGGAGGATCAACCCGTGAACGCACCCATGATTTAGTGGTAAAACTCCAGCGGGAAACCGATTTGACCATTGTGTCACATTTAACCTGCGTGGGGTCCAGACGTGACGAAATTCATCATATCCTCTCGAAATATCAGGAGAGCGGTATTCATAACATTATGGCTTTGAGGGGAGACCCTCCCAAGGGAAGCACGGAGGTCCAGATACCCGAAGATGGCTTTCCATTTGCGTCTGATCTGGTGTGTTTTATTAAACAGCAGTTTCCTGAGATGGGTGTGGGCGTAGCGGGATTTCCGGAAGGGCATCCCGGCACCCCCAACCGGCTGTCGGAAATGGACAATTTGAAGCGGAAAGTTGATGCGGGAGCCGATTATATTTGTACCCAATTGTTCTTTGATAATCGGGACTTCTTCGATTTTTGTGAACGTTGCGAAGTCGTGGGCATCAAAGTGCCGATCATCGCGGGCATCATGCCGATTATTTCTCGAAAGGGAATGGTCCGCATGTCCGAGTTGGCACTTGGCGCCCGTATTCCTGCTAAGCTGTTACGGGCTATGGATCGAGCTGAGAATGATGACTATGCGGAACGGGTAGGTATTCATTGGGCGACCGAACAGGTGGTGGATCTGGTTGATCAAAAAGTGAAGGGGATCCATTTTTACACCTTGAATAAATCGAAGGCGACGCTGAAAATCTATGAGTCTCTGGGAATTCAAAGTTCAGAAAGTCTCCAGCATTCAGTTGATTGAGGCCTACCTCATTTTTCATGCGGTTTCCTTACCGCCTCTGTGATGAAGGTTCCCCTACACGGCTCTCCCGACCTTTTTCCTGGTGTTCTTTTCCTCTAGTGTTGGTGTCCGTAACGATTGTGTGTGCCCCGGGACCTGTCAGTTCCCTCTTTCCCCTCGTCGCGTATATTGGGTAAGATGTCCCGGTTTCTAAAGGAGGATATTCATGACGAAGAATGCAGGATTTCAAGTGACAATTGATTTGGAGGGCCGCCAGTGCATGGTGATTGGTGGTGATGAGGAAGCCGTGGATAAGGTGCATCGCTTGTTGGATGCCGGAGCGAAAATTACCGTGGTCAATCCCACCCTTCATGTTGATTTGCGAAAGCTGACCGCTTCAGGGAAGATTATCCACCGGGGACGGACCTTTCGATCTGGCGATGCCCAAGGGGTTGTGCTGATTATGAATGTGTTGAAGGATGATTTAGACTTGGCCAAGTCCTTGTTTGAGCTGGCGAAAACCGAACGATTCCTGGTGTGGTCGATGGATCGGCCTGAATACTCGACGATTATGATGCCCGCGCTTGTCGTACGCGGGAATCTTCGAATAGCGATTAGCACGAGTGGGACCGCACCGGCTCTGGCGAAAGTGCTTCGTCACAATCTTGAATTGCTGTTTGATGAAGAATTCGACCAGTTTCTGGATTGGCTTGGCGCCCTGCGCCAAGAGCTAAAGAGCACGGAAGTGAGCGATCTGCGGCGTCGGGAGCGCTTGGCGGAAGCGGTCAATGGTTTTCAATTATCAGGGGCATTGCAGTATCCCAATAGTTGGAAGTTGTCCAGTGAAGAGCAGGTGGAGCCGGTTGGAAAGGAAGGTGGGTAATGGTGCTGTTGGAATTTAGCATGTCACCTCTTGGTAAGGGTGAAAGTGTCGGAAAATATGTATCCCGGTCACTGGACCTGATTGATAAAAGTGGGGTGGAGTATCGCCTCAATCCCATGGGAACGGTGTTAGAAGGCGAATGGGATGACGTATTTCGAGTCGTGAAGCAATGCTATACGAGGATGAAAAAGGATTGTCCGCGGATTTCTTGTGTGATTAAGGTTGATTACCGGCGTGGCCATAAAGGCCGGTTAGCGGGTAAGGTGGCGAGCGTGGAGAAACGTGTGAAGCGGAAGCTGAAAACATCATGAATCGGAAACCGTTTAGCCGATCCTGGACGGTCGTATTGTAAGGCAATGGTGTACTGAGGAGTTATTCTAATGTTTTTTTGCCGACTGGGCTGAGGTGTGTGAAGGAGAGGGGACAGGTGTTTGGGGAAGATAAATCCGGTTCGCTTTTCCTCCGATTCCGCACAACACTTCATAGGGAATCGTTTTCAACCATCCGGCATGATCATCAGCTGTAATTTCCCGTGTTCCCTGTTTTCCCAGTAACACGACCTCTTCTCCAACCGTTGGATGGGGAATGTCCGTGACATCCACCATCATCATATCCATGCAAATTTTGCCAATGATGGGAGCCCGTTCTCCTTTGAGGAGGACATGTCCGACTCCCGTCAGGTGTCTGGGAAATCCGTGGGTATATCCCACCGGCAAGACGGCGATTTGAGATGGCCTCCGTGTGCGGAATAAAGCATTATATCCCACAATTTCACCAGGTTGTAGAGACCGGAGATGGGCCACGTATGTGGTCGCTTGCATCACCGGTTCAAGAGTGAGGGAGTGGGAAGAACTTTCCTGCCGAGGTGCGTATCCATATAACATTAACCCAGGTCTGACCATGCCCAAGTGGGCAGTTGGATGAAAAAGGATTCCTGCGCTATTGGCCATATGAAGAATAGGTGGTCGGACTCCTAATTGCTTGGCTTGGTCGACAAAGGCCAAAAATTTTTGGATTTGAACATTGGTTAAGGTGTGATCCTGATTGTCGGCATCTGCAAAATGGCTCAAAAGGCCCTCTATTTCTATGAGGGAAGTCGAGGGTGATAGCCTGGTTAGGAGGGAGAGGGCTTGATCCGCTTCGAAGCCGAGTCGGTGTAATCCGGTGTCGACTTTAAGATGAACGGGAAAAGGGGTGGCGCGAGGATATAGGAGCTCTATCAGTTGTTGAACGATTTCTGCACGAGAAATCACCGGAGTAAGCTGGTGGCGAATAATTTCGCGTAAATGCTGGGGGAGGATGGGCCCCATGATCAGGATTGGGCAGTGAATGTGGTGTTCTCGAAGAGTGATACCTTCTATGACGGATGCCACGCCAAATCCAAAAATTCCCAGGTGTTCCAGGGTCTGAGCCACAGGAATGGCTCCATGGCCATAGGCGTCGGCTTTAATGACGGCCAGAATTCTTGTCGACGGACCGATCGATTGTCGGATTTGTTGGAAATTCCTGGTTAGTGCATTAAGACTGATGGAAACGGTAATCGGAGACGAGAAGTGTCGGAGGTCGGAGGGTGAAGATGGCCTGATCGGTATCACAAATATTCCTCAGATCGCGAGTATTTCCTCCTCCTTTTTCTTGGTGAGGTCATCGACGGCCTGAATGAACTTATCTGTGAGCTTTTGAATTTCAGCCTCAAGTCGATGCTGGGTATCCTCTGTCAATGACCCTTCCTTGTGAAGGTGTTTGAGTTCGTCATTGCCTTCACGACGAAATCCACGAATCTGTATCTTGGTCTCTTCCCCATATTTTTTGCTGAGTTTGACCAAATCTTTCCGTCGTTCTTCACTGAGGGGTGGAATGGGGAGGCGGATGAGTTTGCCATCATTTGATGGAGTGAGGCCGAGTTCTGAACTAATGATGGCACGTTCAATTTCTCTGATTTGGGAGGTATCCCATGGCTGAATGGTGATCAATCGGCTCTCAGGAATCGCGAGGTTGGCAACCTGTTTGAGTGGAGTGGGGGTCCCGTAATAATCAACCGTAATATGGTCGAGTAATCCCAGGGATGCGCGACCGGTTCGAAGGGACAAGAATTCTCTCTTGAGGTGCTCAATGGCTCCCTCCATTCGCTGTGTGGTCTTGTGAATGGTTGGATCGTTCATGATCATTCCCCACGTTAAGTGACAAGCGCATTTTTGGAAACAATGGTGCCGACAGGCTTCCCTTCAAGGATTTTACGGATATTTCCTGAAGAAGTCAGATCGAAAACAATGATAGGCAGATCGTTATCCATGCACAAGGTGATGGCTGTAGCATCCATGACTTTCAGGCTTTTATTGATGACCGATAAAAATGGTAATTCCGTGTAGCGTTTGGCCGTAGGTGTAGTCATCGGGTCGGCGTCATAGATGCCATCAACCTTCGTGCCTTTCATGATAACATCTGCACCAATTTCCATGGCTCGGAGCGCAGCAGCTGTGTCGGTGGTAAAGTATGGATTCCCAGTGCCGGCGGCAAAAATTACCACACGCTTTTTTTCTAAATGCCGAATAGCCCGCCGACGAATATAACTTTCCGCTAACTGCCGCATTTCAATTGCCGATAAGACACGGGTGGGGATGTCTTTGCTCTCTAAAGCATTTTGCAAAGCCAGGGCATTTAACAAGGTAGCGAGCATTCCCATGTAATCGGCCGAGGCTCGTTCCATGCCAGAGGCACTGGCGGCGAGACCCCTGAAAATATTCCCACCTCCTATCACAATGGCGATTTCGACCTTTAGGGTCAGGACATCGGCAATTTCGGATGCGAGATTATGTAAAATGGAAGGTTGAATGCCGTAGGTTTGCTCTCCGGCGAGCATCTCGCCACTAATTTTCAAGAGGACACGACGATATTTGAGCGGCATTAGTCCTGGCCGAGCTGGTACCGCGTAAAGCGATTGATCGTGAGGTTTTCTCCTAACTTCGCGATTTTTTGCGAGAGGAGATCTTGGATGCTGATGCTGGGATCCTTTATAAAGGCTTGCTCCAGGAGGCACTGTTCTTGATAATATTTTTCTAGTTTCCCCTTAATGATTTTTTCCCACGTTCCTTCTGGTTTTCCGGACTCTTTCATCTGTGCGAGATAAATATTTCTTTCCCGTTCGATCGAGTCCTCAGGAATGTCTTCGCGTTTAATGTACAAAGGATGGGCGGCAGCGATTTGTAATGCCACTTCCTTAACAAATGCTTGAAATTCTTCATTGCGTGCGACAAAGTCTGTTTCGCAATTGACTTCAATGAGGACACCAATTTTTGATCCTGAATGAATATACGAGGATATAATTCCCTCTTTGGTTTCCCGGCCTGCTTTCTTCTGGGCAGCGGCCAACCCTTTTTGACGCAACAGATCAACAGCTTTCTCGACATCGTTTCCTGTGTCTTGAAGGGCTTTTTGGCAATCAAGGATTCCTGCCCCTGTTTTGCCTCGCAACTCCTTCACTAAGGCACTCAAACTAGACATATGCATGCTCTCCTACTGACAGTATTATAAATTTCCGTTTAGTGGGATGAACCCAGGATCCTTAGACAGGCTGGGTATTTTTGTTCGGCACAACGGATGGATGACCTTGTTCGGTGTTATCGGGAAGAAAACCCTCGCCATTTGCTACTGACTCCTGGTGTTTCCGGCGAAGTTCCATACCTTCTATGCAGGCGTCGGCAATTTGTCCGGTAAATAATTTGAGAGATCGAATGGCATCGTCATTGCCTGGTATAGGAAAGTCCACGCCTTCAGGGTCACAGTTGGTGTCTACTAAAGCAATGACCGGAATACCAAGCCGATTAGCTTCCTTGACCGTAATGTGCTGGATTCTGGTGTCCAAAATGTAAATGCATCCAGGAATATCGTTCATACCTTTGATGCCGCTCAAATATTTTTCCAGTTTGGCTTGCTCTTTTTTCATGCGAACGATCTCTTTCTTTTTGAGTCGTTCGTATGTTCCATCGGTTTCCGCAGCTTCGAGTTTTTTAAGTTGGTTGATGCTGCGACGGAGTGTCTGAAAATTTGTTAACATGCCACCCAACCATCGCTGGTTCACAAAAAACATTCCACAACGATTGGCTTCTTCCTCCACAATACCCATAGCCTGCCGTTTGGTTCCCACGAATAAGACGGATTCCCCAGCAGCCACCGTATCCCTGGTAAATTCATAGGCTTTTTGAAAGCATTGGAGAGAAATCTGAAGATCAATAATATAAATGCCGTTTTTTTCTCCAAAGATATAGCGTTTCATTTTCGGGTTCCAGCGATTTGTTTGATGCCCGAAGTGAACCCCAGCTTCTAATAACGATTTAATCGTGACCATAACGGACCTTCCCACCCCCTTTCAGAGATATACGGATTAACACGAAACCGTGGATTTTTTAATGAAACACAAAACAGTAATTTGGCTCAAATGGGACCGGCAGGAGACAATTGATGTGGATTGTCTTATCAGGCAGGCTGTTCCAAGTGAAGAGACATTCATGCAATTAAGAGATGTTCAGTATTTTTCCATTAAACCAATGGAGAGTAGCATAGGTGAAAATTATAATTCAACCCCGACTATCTCTTATGGGTACGCGACACCCTTTTAATTTGGGGGAGCCATCAAAGAATAAACTGAAAGTATTTTGAGATAAATCTTTTTGAATCAATGCTTTTTTTGACTCGGCGAATCTTCATGGCTATAGTCAGTCCCGAATTCAGAAACTTTCATGATGAAGGAGTTTAAAGGATGGTTGAGGTACCTCTGAAATTATATGTCCAAGCTCTTCTGAAAGGAGCGAAGGAAGCTGTTCGCCCTATGGCGTGTATGTCCTCTCCTGTAAAAAACCAGGCCTTACTGGCGATGGCCGAGAGTTTAGTTGAACATACTCAGGAAATTTTAGAGGCCAACGCCAAAGATCTGGCGGGCATTTCCAAGGAAACTGATCAACAAGCTCATCGCGAGGCGTCAGAACGGATTCGAATTTCAGAAGACACGATTCGCCACATGCAGCAAGGATTGTTAGATTTGCAAGCTCTTCCTGATCCAATCGGAGAGGCGAGTCATGCCTGGCTGACTGCAGATGGAATGCAGGTTCATAATGTCCGTTCTCCCCTGGGTATTGTCGCGGTGGTGTCGGATATGGGCCCTTTGGTGACGGCTGAATCGTTTGGGATGTGCTTGAAGACCAATAATGTCTGTGTCTTTCGTGGGGGAACCGAGTGGTTTCATACTAATAGTGCGATTGTTCGCTATCTTCAAGCTGCGGCGGTGTCCAAGGGTGTTCCTGAAGGGGGAATGATTTTTCTCGACAGGAGCTCCCCGGAGGCGGCCCTCGAATTGGTGAGATATCCTCAGTATGTCCAAGCCGTGATTACACGGGGAAGTGCTGGCTTGCGAAATGGGATCTTGGAGCAATCGAGAGTGCCTATCATTGGGTTTGAGGGAGGTCTGTGTCATGTCTATGTCGATCAGGATGTCGATATCCCTTTAGCTCAAACGATTGCGGTGAACGCCAAACTTCAATCGCCCTCTGCAGCGAATGCTATGGACACACTCTTGGTTCATCAGAGCGTTTCTCGCCATTTACTGCCAGGGTTAACACGAAGACTGCTTCAGGAGTATCGGGTGACCTTGCGTGGCTGCCCTAAAACGGTTTCCATGATGGGGATTTTGGAAATGACCGGGCATTTAGGGATAAAAGCGGCGGAGGAAGCGGATTGGGGAAAAAAATATCAATCCTTAACTTTAAATATTAAAGTGGTGAAAGATAGCCAAGAAGCTATCGACCATATTGGGAGCTATGCCCCAGGGCATACCGATACTATTGTAACTCGGGATTATCCGTTAGCCATGCGCTTTGTTCGAGAAGTCGATTCGAGCGCTGTTATGGTGAACGCTTCGACCCGTCTTCATGGCGGACCTCAATTTGGTCTTGGCCCGGATATCGGGAGTAATAGCACTCGTCTGCATGGGCGAGGTCCTCTTATTCTTTCGAAGCTCACGATTGAAAAATATATGGTATTGGGAAGTGGACAACTTCAACAACCACACCCGGTCCCTCAGACCTACCAGGATGCGATGATGTTATCTGCCAAATTCTAGGTTTTAAGATGAAGCATGCATGGCTGGACCCTTTGTGCATCGCCTCTCCATAAACACATGTCTTCGCTACCCACTTCTGTTTATAATCTTCCTTCGATCTCTGTGTTTCTTTTGTTTCCCAACCTTTCCTGTATTCATTTTTTAGCGGAATCATCTTAATCTGATTTTTTATGGGCTATAAAAGGGAAGAAACTTCTGATTACCATGCGGAGCTTTACCCGTATTTGCTGTCATGGGGATTGCGAGAGTTTCATGATGAGGCTTCATACTATGATTGGCAACGGGAGACTCTCTCCAAAGAGGAATTGCGCGATTTTCAGCAATTAATCGAGCATCGAAGCGGTGGGGAAGATGTACAAGGCGACATTGATTTTTATGATAGATTGGCGCGTCGGGATCTTATCCGTGTTCTGTATTCCCAACGGTTTCATTATTATTTGACGATTGGAACCTCTGTGTGTGGCAGAATTGCCCCAGCCAACCAGGTATTGGACTTTGGTTGTGGAGTTGGCATTCTGACACTTTTTTTTGCCCAACAGCATCCTGGGGTTGAATTTGTAGGGTTCGATCGATCGTCTCGATCGATTGAAATGGCTTGTCTTGAAGCAGAACAACGACGAATCAGGAATGTTCGCTTCGAGATCTCTCAGTTGCCACCACAGCAAATTTCGGGAACCTACGACCTTATTCTTTCGACCCATGCGTTGTTTCAAGCAGAATGGGAGCCAGGGATTCCAAGCCAAACATGGAAAACATTTCAACGTCCCTGCGACCTTCATCGACAGGAGCAACTGGAAATTCTGACGGGGCTACAGGGACGGTTGAATGCCTTGTTGGAAGCTTTAAGGCCAATGGGACGAATGATCCTTTTTGAGAAAACATGGAATCTTGGTCGACGGATTTTGTTTCAACGTGCATTAGATGCCAGAGGTTTGTTTCCCATCTCTTCTCCGGTTTTTTGCCGATATCGGTCGGTGGATGAAGAGATGATCGATGGACCTCTGTATGAGGTTGCCCGACTCTCATATGGTGTGAAGCCTTTTGGGTGGAATGAGGAACCGTATCGGGCATCAGGTGAAACACTGTATCGTTGTATCGGGATTGCCGCCGAGCGAATGGGACAAGTCCTGCTTAGGGATAAAGTGAGTGCCAGCATAACAGGCGTTCATTCCCAAAATGGATCCTGGGTGTTTCGTTTCGGACTATGGAATGAAATCCTTGCGTGGGGTTTATGT
>JAUIKP010000068.1 GCA_030430725.1 Nitrospiria bacterium | reverse complement strand
ACTCGTGCCTCAATGGCATGCTCTTGAAGTTTCGCGATTCCCAGCAATTTAATGGTAAACCCGAGTTCACGGGCAAACTCGATATCCACCGTCGAAATGTGGGAAATTCCCTCAGTACAGATGGCTCCCATGGGCACGGGGGTCCCATAGGCAAGGTTAACCATGATAGCCAGTTTGTGAGCGGCATCCACCCCATTCACATCCAGCGATGGATCGGCTTCAGCATAACCTTCCTGTTTCGCCTCCTGTAATATTTCGTCAAAATCACGGTGCTCATTGGTCATCCGGGTCAGAATATAATTTGACGTACCATTCATGATCCCCGTAATCGACAAGATCCGGTTTGCAGCTAAGCCTTCAGTGAGTGATCGAATGATGGGTATGCCTCCCCCGACACTCGCTTCAAATCCGAGATCAACGCCTGCCTTAAATGCCGCCTCAAAGATCTCTTCTCCATGATCGGCCAGCAACGCCTTATTCGCCGTGACCACACACTTTTTTCGTTCAAGCGCTTGAAGAATAAACCGTTTAGCCGGTTCATGCCCGCCAATTAATTCCACCACAATATCAATAGCCGGATCATCCAGAATATCCCTGACATCCGTCGTGAGTATCCCTTGAGGGACCGAAATCCCGCGAGGTGTTTTCACATCCAAATCCGCAATTCGCACAAGTGACACCGGAACTCCAACACGTTTTGTGATGAGGCTGCTATTTTCCTGAAGAATCTTAACGACTCCTGTTCCCACCGTACCAAACCCGATCAGCCCAACCTGGATTGTCTTTTGCATTATGCGTCTCCATCCAGTTTTAAGGCCTGACGAATTCCTCGAACAGCCTGGAAAATCCGGTGCTCATTTTCGACCAATGCAAAGCGAACATAGTCATCGCCACCTTCGCCGAACCCTATTCCCGGTGAAACCGCAACTTTGGCATCTCGTAACAACAACTTGGAAAATTCCAACGATCCCATTCCAAGATAGGGTTGTGGAATTTTTGCCCAGGCAAACATGGTGGCGCGGGGATAATCGATCGACCAACCAATTCGATTGAGTCCGCGGACCAGAGCATTGCGCCTTCGCTCATACCGTCCTGTAATTTCTTTCACGCAATCCTGCGGACCGTTCAGGGCTATAATACTGGCAATTTGGATAGGCTGGAACATGCCATAATCCAGGTAACTTTTGATCTTCGTCAACGCACCAATGACTTCACGATTCCCGACACAAAATCCTACCCGCCATCCCGGCATGTTATAACTTTTCGAAAGGGAGTAAAATTCAACGCCAATGTGTTTGGCTTCAGGAATTTGAAGAAGACTGGGAGCTTTGTAACCATCGAACACGATATCGGCGTAGGCCAGATCATGAATGACCCAGACCTGGTGTTCCAGGGCAAACTCCACAACCTTTTTAAAAAACTCCAAATCAACCACGCGAGTGGTTGGATTATGAGGAAAACTGATGATCAAGGCCCGAGGAGCCGGTTGTGTCTGCTTGAAGGCCTTTTTCAGATTTTCGAAAAAATCCGAATCCGGCCCTAGTTCAACCCCGCGGATTTCGCCACCCGCGATGATCACACTGTACATATGAATCGGATACGTCGGGGTCGGTGCCAGCACCACGTCACCCGGGCCCACCATTGCCAGGGCCAAATGGGCCAACCCTTCTTTCACACCCAGAGTCACAATGGCTTCGGTCTCCGGATCGAGACTAACCTCGTAATTTCGTTGATACCAATCGCAAATGGCATGACGCAATTTCGTAATCCCACGTGAAGCCGAATAGCGATGATTGCGCCCGAGTCGCGCGGTTTCAATCAATTTATCTACGATATGACGGGGTGTGGGCTGGTCAGGATTGCCCATGCCTAAATCAATGATATCTTCTCCCCGCTTCCGGGCTTGGAGTTTTAACTCTTGAACCTGAGAGAAGACATATCCTGGCAAACGTTGAATTCGGTAAAAAGGTTCCATTGTGTGTGTAAAATGACGAATCGTCCTTGATGGTTTGGGAAGGAAATGGATAGATAATCGTACGATTTAATAGAGTTTTAATTCTAGATGAGGTAACGCGACCAGTCAATTTCGTAGTAGGGGATTTTTCAGGCAATTTTTCCCGAATCACTCCCCCCGGAACTGAAAATTCCTTTATTGCAGGAAGATTTTCCCTTTTGCAATAATGAGATCTCGTTGATTCATTACTCACCCGGACCTTCAAGGACTTCCATGGCACGACTTGGCGTGAATATCGACCATGTGGCTACGCTTCGCCAAGCTCGCGGAGGACATGAACCAGACCCCATTGTCGCGGCTTCGTTGGCTCACCTGGCCGGTGCCGATGGCATTGTGGTGCACCTCCGTGAGGACCGGCGGCATATTCAGGATCGGGACCTGACTATTTTGCGTGAAACCGTGCAGACACATCTCAACTTGGAAATGGCCGCTGACGATGCTGTGGCCAAAATAGCCTTGAACATTAAACCCGACCTGGTCACCCTCGTGCCTGAGCGGCGCCAGGAACTCACGACAGAGGGTGGGTTGGACGTGATCGAACATCGTGACCGTATCCAAGCTATGGTGCACTTGCTCCATGAAGGCGGCATTCCCGTCAGTCTGTTCATTGATCCTGATGTCAATCAACTTCGCGCCGCCCACAAAGTCCAAGCAGACTGCATAGAAATCCATACCGGTCGGTACGCGAATACCCGGCGTCAGCAGGAAGAAGATGTTGAGTTTGACGCATTGGTGCAAACGGCCAAGCTTGCGTCGAAATTAGGATTGCATGTGAATGCGGGACATGGGCTGAATTACCGGAATATTAGGCGGCTGACTGGGATTTCTGAAATTGAAGAGTTCAATATCGGTCATAGCATTATCGCTCATGCCATGTTCGTCGGACTTGAACGAGCGGTCCGTGACATGAAACATCTCCTGGGATGACGTTTACGAGAAGAAACAGGATCTCATCGGTGTGAAAGGTGAATGATCCAAAGACATCCACGAGTCAATTCAAAAACCATATAGAACCCGAATATCGTCCTAACTCGTCTACGCATGACTTGCTGTTGCTCATGCTTTAACCAACCATTTCTCCTTGTTCCTATGATTTGCCTATGTGGGTCGTGACCGCTGAACAGATGCAAACACTTGATCGGCGCACGATTCAAGAAACCAAGGTTCCCGGCATCACCTTAATGGAGCGGGCGGGGACCGGTGCGATGAGCCACCTCATCGAAGCCTATGGTTCCCCTAAAGGCAAAAAGGTCCTCATTCTTTGCGGCAAGGGGAATAATGGTGGAGATGGTTTGGTCGTTGCCAGGCTCATGATAAAAAAAGGTGCCAAACTGAAGGTAGTCTTGATGGCTCCGCTCAAGTCACTCAGTCCCGATGCGAAGATTATGTATCGACGACTTAGCAAAATTCACAGATCATCTCTGTTCATCGTGAATCCTTCAGAGGAATCTCTCTATTCCCTTACCCAAGACGCTGATATTCTTGTCGATGCACTTCTTGGTACAGGCCTCTCTTCTGTAGTTCGCCCGCCCTACTCCTCCGCCATCGGAGCCATGAATGCCTCGCAGGCCTTTACCGTAGCCATAGATATTCCGTCCGGCCTGGATAGCAACACCGGGGCCATACTGGGGGCCGCGGTTCAGGCCGATCTCACCGTGACGTTCGGATGCCCAAAACTCGGATTGTATCTGGGTTCCGCCATTGACAATGTGGGAACCATCCAGACCGTGGATATTGGAATTCCCCAGGAATTTGTATTGGACCTGAATCCCCGGATTCACCTTCTGTCTCAAAAGATGGTGCGCCCCCTTCTTCCTCATCGCCCTCCGTCCTCACATAAGGGGACCTTTGGCCATGCAGGAATTGTTGGTGGTTCACAGGGAAAAACGGGAGCTCCGGCTATGGCTGGACTAGGGGCGCTTCGTGTTGGAGCCGGCCTGGCCACCGTGGCCACTCCTCAAAGCATTTCCCCCATTTTAGAGGCAAAGCTTCTAGAGGTGATGACCGCACCCATGCCGGAATCGTCCCAACGCCTGCTGGGAATGGAGGCCTACCCAGACCTTCTTGCTTTCGCCGCCCAAAAATCGGCTCTGGCTTTCGGACCCGGTTTGGGAATTTCCCCCGACACAACCGAGGTCTTGCGTCATCTGCTTCCGAAACTGGAGGCACCCTGCGTTTTAGATGCCGATGCCCTCAACGGATTAGCCCAACATCACCAAATATTTTCAGCCTTGAAACACCCGCCAATCCTGACCCCACATCCTGGAGAGATGGCCAGGCTTCTTGGAGGTACCTCCATACAAGTCAATGAGGATCGCATCGGCGTAAGCCAACGGTTTGCCACACAACATCAGGTGATCCTGGTACTAAAAGGCGCCCGAACCATCATCGCCGAACCCCGGGGACAAGTGGCCATTTGTCCGTCAGGGAATCCTGGAATGGCTTCCGCAGGAATGGGAGATGTCCTAACCGGAATCATTACCGGTTTATTAGCTCAGGGCTTAGACGGTTGGGATGCAGCCAGGGCTGGCGTCTATCTGCATGGATTGGCAGGCGATCTGGCTGCGGCTACCATCGGTGAGCCAGGTCTGATCGCAGGGGATGTGTTGACCACTATTCCTCATGCATTGACCCATACACTTTCTCATTCGTAGGAATTCATGAATCCGGATCCCTTTCACCGCACATCTCAGACCTCAACCAAGGATGCTTTTCAACTACAAATGGCATCTGCCCAGGAAACCATCAAATTCGGTGAACGGTTAGGTCAACAATTAACAGGAGGAGACGTGTTGGCTCTAACGGGTGATTTGGGAGCAGGAAAAACGGTTCTCACCTGTGGCGTTGCTCTTGGGCTAGGAATTCCCATGGATCAAGTCAGCAGTCCCACGTTTACCCTTATTCAAGAATATCCAGGGACTATTTCACTTATTCATGTGGATTTATACCGTCTTGAGGGGCCATCCGATGTATCCACATTAGGGTTGGAGGAATATTTCACCCCACACACCATTGTTATCATTGAATGGGCGGAACGGTTCCCTCATATTTTACCCTCCGATCACATGACCATTTGCTTGGAATACGGAGAGGCAGAAAACATCCGCATTGTATCCCTCTCTGGAACCGGCCCCAAAACTATCCGCAAATTGGCCAACATACAAGGAAATTGGTCACACCCACATTGACCTTACTTATCGGTACCGCATACAACTGAACCAACAATAGTTCGGGGGCCCTCCGGTCGAATGGATTAAAAAATGCTCGACATCGACCCACACATGACATAACCTGCACACTCATTTCAGAAGGGAGTGTTGAATAATAAAGATGTTCCAGGGCAAATTTGCCCAGGATGAGATTCCTCCTCAAAGGCTCCGGGTCGGCTCCAAAAAGCATGCCCTGAGTCTTCCCGAAGGGTCCGTCCAGTCCTGCCCTGAGTCATGTCGAAGGGAAGGCCGCAGCCATTTTTTCGCGCGGAGCGTACATGTAGTACGTGAGCACGGAAAAATGGCGACCTGCCTGCGCGAAGCCGCTCCGGCGAAGGCAGGGAACGCCGCTGGCGGATTTTTTCAACAGACCCCAGAAGGTTCCAGCCACACCCAATAATTATATAAACTAAACAGCTCACCTGATGAAAGACCAGGAACTCTCCCCACTCATGCGCCAATTTCAGGATGTAAAGGCTCAACATCCTGATGCCATAGTATTTTTTCGTGTTGGAGATTTTTATGAAATGTTTTTTGAGGACGCTGAAGAAGCCTCGAAACTCCTTGGCATCGTATTAACCGCACGAGGCAAAGCCAAAGGGGAGGCTATTCCTCTTTGCGGAGTCCCCTATCACACTTCAACGGGGTATATCGCAAAACTCTTAAAGGCCGGAAAAATCGTGGCCTTATGCGAACAAGTCGAGGACCCCAAGCTTGCCAAAGGGCTCGTCCGTCGGGAAGTCGTGCGTGTCTATACTCCTGGAACCTTATACGATCATGAATTGCTTCCGGCAGGAGAGGCCAATTTTCTGTCAGCCCTGTGTTACACGCCGTCATCCTCATCTGAGAATACCTCAGCCAAACGCTTTGGACTGGCCTCCTTAGACCTTTCAACCGGCGAATTTTGGATCTCAGAATCCTGGATGAAGCATTCGTTACAAAGCGTCGTCGATGAACTGGTTCGCCTTGAGCCCAAAGAAGTGATTTTTCCTGCCCGACTACAAGAGGTAATAACCTCCGCATTCCAATCCTTGCCTATCGCCCGTATCGTACCCCGTGATGCCGCAACCTTTGGCCTTGAGGAAAGCAAGACGATCCTCACCAGAATTTTTCAAGTCAATCATGTCGAGGACCTCCAGCTACATGGGCTCCAATCCGGACTTCAGGCCGCGGGCGGCCTTTTACACTATTTGGCTGACACTCAGCCTACTCTCGTGCATGCCCATATACGACGGCCATGGATTCGACTCCTCGAACATGAAATGCAACTGGATCAGACCACCCTCCGAAATTTAGAAGTTCTCAAGCCCGTATCTGAACAACGCCAAAGCCCTACTTTACTCACAACATTGGACAAGACCAAAACTCCAATGGGAACAAGACTTTTGCGGGAATGGATCGTCCGTCCCCTGACACAGGTCACGGCCATACAACTACGACAGGAGGCCGTGAAAGAACTGGTCCTTCAACTTGGGATTCGCATGACGATTCGTGAACATCTGAAAACGGTACAAGACCTTGAACGACTGAATAGTCGAATGGTCCTGGAGGTGGCTAATCCTCGAGACCTCATTAATCTCCATCGCTCTTTGGAAAATTTACTCGTACTGCAACAACTTTTACCGTCTCTACAGTCTCCTATGCTGCAAAGGATCCATGAGGCGTGGGATCCCCTCCAGGATGTCTCATCCTGGATTGCCGACACCATTATTCCCAATCCGCCCCTTTCCGCCAAGGAGGGAGGCATTATTCAAACAGGAGTGAATGCAGAACTGGATGAGTTGCGAATTCTGGCAAAGGAAGGAACCCGTTTACTTGCCGAAATGGAGACTCGGGAACGCAACCGAACTGGTATCGACTCTCTCAAGGTGAAATTCAATCAGGTTTTTGGCTATTACATTGAAGTGACAAAAGCGAATTTATCTCGAGTTCCCGCCGATTACCACCGGAAACAAACCCTGGTCAACGCCGAACGGTTTACGACCGGAGAGCTACAAGACCTTGAAGGTCGGCTCTCGAGCGCAGACCAAAAGATGAAAAATCTGGAAGGGCAGTTATTTGGTGAAATCCGTCTCCGTGTCGCATCTGCTACCACCAGAATCCAGGGAATGGCCCAGCAACTGGCCAGGTTGGACGTCCTGACGGGTTTGGCGGAGGCAGCTGCCGTAAACCGGTATCATCCACCAACGGTCCATGATGGCGGAACAATCGAGATCACGGAAGGTCGCCATCCGGTCATTGAACACCTTCAACAAAGCGAAGGATTTATTCCCAACGATACACGACTAGACTTGGACACCCATAGACTTTTATTAATAACCGGTCCAAATATGGCCGGAAAAAGTACGTACTTGCGGCAGGTTGCCCTGATCGTGTTGATGGCTCAAATGGGAAGCCTTGTCCCGGCTGAATCAGCCAGAATTGGCATCGTGGACCGGATTTTTACAAGAGTGGGGGCAGCTGACGACCTCAGTGCGGGCCAAAGCACCTTCATGGTGGAAATGAGTGAAACAGCCAGAATTTTGGATACCGCTACTTCCCGAAGCTTATTGTTACTGGATGAAGTTGGAAGGGGAACCAGCACCTATGACGGACTGAGTATCGCATGGGCATTGGCCGAATATATTTTAGACCGTGGACATCTTGGGGCACGAACCCTTTTTGCCACCCATTACCATGAAATGACTCAATTAGAGATGCTCAGGGAAGGAATCAAGAACTATACGGTCCTCGTCCAGGAGAAAGGTCAGGATGTCCAGTTCCTAAGAAAGATCGTCCAAGGAAAGGCCGATCGAAGCTATGGAATTCAAGTTGCCAAACTGGCAGGAATTCCAAAACCGGTACTGGATCGTGCACAAAATATTCTGACTCAGCTTGAACAGGATACCTCGTCTACAAAGGTGTCAGTCTGTGAAGAGGCATTGCATACGACTCCTCTCGACCCAGTCTCGCCGAAACCGCATATTATATTAGATGAAGTTAAACAAATGGATCTTTTTTCGATGACTCCTCTTGAGGCCCTCAATAGACTTGCTGAATTTAAAGCCAGATTGAATATTGCGGACAATGAATAAAAAAAAAGCCTGCGGAAATCCGCAGGCCTTTTTTCAATACCCTTTTCGTAAAGGGTTTCTTGTTAATTCATGCTTACCAGATGCCTGAACCTTACTGCTTATATGGTTCTACTTTTTCATACTGCCCTTTTGTCGGGTCGTAGATTGCGCCAGTTCCCTGGTCGGAGTTTGGAATAATTCCAACAACAGCTTTCCCGTCTGGAATCAAGACATCATAGAGCATTTTGCGATTGTTTGGCCAACTATCAGCCCTCATGGCTTCCAATACCGTCATTGAACGAAGGCTATGAACACTTCGTGGCTTTTCCGGAGTTCCTGCTACCTCTGGAACTGCCTTTGCTGATGAAACCACCCGATGGTTTTGCTCGGTTTCTTGAACAACAATCTCTACCAGCCCATAATTTGATGCCTTTGTGTCTGTCATTACGGCTTGACTTGAGGAATCCTTCCCAGCAGCGACCAGGGTATTCCACACCTCATCGCTCCCTGGATACACCTTGATGTTTTTGCCAGGGTAATATTTTTGCCAATAATATCCACTTTCCGCATTCCCACCAAATACGGCAACATTGATCCAGACGGCTTTATCGTAAGGATCTACGACAGCAACGCGACCTTGAAGAGTCGTCGGCTTGCTTAAATCACCCCACTCAAACCGCTCCTGAAAGGCTTCGATTGCCATTGCACTCGAGGCCATAGCCCCAACCAGCGCCACGGCTCCAACAAGGGCCAACCCTTTCTTCTTAGCACTTTTCATAATGGCTTCCCTCCTCGACTAAAATTTTTATTCTGATAATGAAATATCGACAAAGGTTTATTCTGCCTCTAATAATTTAAATCCTGTTACCGTACGACCGTCTAATTGGACTTCCATGGCTACGAAATCTTGGGCAGCCTTTGTGATTTGGTCCATTAACGCTTTGTCCTTGACTGCTAATCGGACTGTCGTTTGCGGGGTATACCATCCTGCATATGGATTGTTCTTTTCGTTTCCGCCCTGATAACCCCAGGCACAACAGGAAAACAATGTGGCAGGAAGCGTTTGAATTCGATCATCGGAAGCCCTGCCTGGAGGATTGCCTGTTTCTGCTGGTTCGGAGGTGTTCCAATACTGAATTCCGAATAATATTTCTCCCTCAGGGTTGTCCGCCCAATGGCCAAAAACCCGACCCTTTAAACTGGTAGCTGGTTCACCTTTAAAAGAAATATCACCCTGATGAGTGATATCATTTGGGTCACCCTTTGACTTGTCAGGACCAGGACCAGCTGCATACCCAACGCTTACTAATCCAAGACTCAACAGGCCAAAGGCACAGAGAGCTACCAATTCCCGACGTAGAGATGACTTCTTCATCTGCTCCCTCCTTACAGTGTTAGAATGACAAAAAATTAAAAAACGACTTACCCTTTGTTTATCTTACAAAACCACTTTTCCCCAGTTCTGCATACCCCTATCCCAAAAGGAAAACGAGGTATTCGAGAGGGTCCAATGCTACTCATCCAGGTCATGGTTGTCAAGCGAAAAAATAAGCGGTTTTAACGGTCATCCCCACCTCGGAATTCCCCTTTTTGGGATAGGCCCCAAAGCCGTGACCACAAACTGCTGGAGATCAAATAATTTCTGGCTTAAATGACGAATTTGTTCAGGGGTAATTCGATCAATGGCCTTCACCATCTCCTGCAGAGTGACATGACGCCCTTGGTACATTTCGTCTTTCGCCAACTTATTCATCCGCCCATACGTTCCTTCCAAGCCCAACATCAAACTTCCCTTTAATTGGGTTTTCGTTCTCTCCAATTCATTCCTCGTTACTTCCCGACGACATAATTTCTTGGTTTCGTGACAAATTCGATCAATAACATCTGCCATTTCATTCGGGCGAGTGGCGGCATAGACGGTGAGAGTCCCACCATCCAAAAAACCTGAAAGATGAGAATAAATAGTATAGGCCAAGCCCCGTTTTTCCCGGATTTCCTGGAATAATCGCGAACTGACCCCGCCTCCCAGGATCGTGCTTAAGACATACGCCGCATAACGATCCGGGTGCCCCACCGGCAACCCTTTAAACCCAACACACACATGAACCTGCTCCAATGTTTTAACGTGAAGACTTTGGCGTTCCTGCGGCCGATCCGGCCATGGTGTTTTCCGGATGATTAGGGAACGCTTCCCGTATCCACCCTGTTTCCACTTACCAAAATATGCGTTGACCGTATCAATCATTTCTGAAAAAGAGAAGTTGCCGGCCACTGCGACAATCGTGTGTTCAGGGCGATAATGCTGTTTTCTGTACTGCATG